>NZ_JBEYYT010000642.1:0-4125 GCF_040645715.1 Spirillospora sp. NPDC046719
ATCACGTGGAACGGCACCCCGAACGGGTCCCGTACGGCCGCGGACCGGCCGTACGGGCTGTCGGCGGGCCCCGAGTCGACCGTGCCGCCGCCCGCGGTGACCTTCCGGACCGCCTCGTCCGCGTCGTCGACCGCGAAGTAGGTCATCCACGTCGGCACGGCGGTCCGGCCGTTGCCGAGCACCATGTCCGCGCCGCCGAGCATCCCGCCGATGTAGCGCCCGTCGGAGGCGCGCCGCAGGACGGTGTAGTCCATGTCGCCCGGCATCGGCTCGAGCTCGTAGCCGAACACCGCCTGGTAGAAGTCGCCCGCCGCCTTGGCGTCGGGGGTGACCAGCTCGTTCCAGACGAACGAGCCCGGCTCGTTCACGATCGCCGAGCCGTGGTGCTCCCGCCCCTGCCACAGCCCGAACTGCGCGCCCTGCGGGTCCCTCACGATCGCCATGCGGCCGATCGACATCACGTCCATGGGCGGCACGACCACCGCGCCCCCCGCGTCCGCGGCCCGCTTGGCGAGGCCGTCGCAGTCGTCCGCGGCGAAGTAGACGGTCCACCAGTACTCGTCCGGCGCGTCGTCCGGGTTCTGCATCATTCCGGCGACCGGCGCTCCGCGCAGCTTGCACTGGTTGTAGTGGCCCGCCTCCGGCCCCGCGTCCTCGAACTGCCAGCCGAGGAGCGTCCCGTAGAACGTCCTGGCCCGCTCGATGTCGGGCACGCCGATGTCCAGCCAGTTCGGCGTCCCGTCCGGCAGGTTGCCCGTGACCTGGGTCATCCGACTCACACTCCTTCGTGCCGGGGCGTCCGGCCCCGGGCGTCCGCCGTCGCCCGCCGTACTCCCATCCTGGCCCGCGGCGCGGCGTTCACACATCCGCCCGGCCCGATCGGCATGGCCGGGAGCGGCCCGCGTGTCACGTACACTGTGGTGATGGTTTCGCTCCCGAGTTGACAGGCCGCCCAGCGCGCCCCGGTCGGATGGACCGCGCGGCGCGCTGTTTCGTGCGCCTGCCCATCGAGCCGTCCGTCAGGGGAGCCCTGTCACTGTGATCATCGCGAAAGACATCGAGCTGCGCGCCGGGTCCCGGCTGCTGATCGAGTCCGCCTCGTTCCGGGTCAACCCCGGCGACCGGGTCGGCCTGGTCGGCCGCAACGGCGCGGGCAAGACCACCCTCACCAAGGTGCTGGCCGGGGAGTCGATCCCCGCGCAGGGCGGCGTCACGTCGTCGGGCACCATCGGCTACCTCCCGCAGGACCCGCGCGGCGTCGACCTCGACGAGCTGGCCCGCGACCGCATCCTGTCGGCCCGCGGGCTGGACGAGGTCGTCCGCAAGCTGCGCGCCGCCGAGGAGGCGATGGCCACCGCGACCGGCGAGGAGCGCGACAAGGCCGTCCGCCGGTACGGGCGGCTCGAGGAGCGGCTGCACGTGCTCGGCGGCTACTCCGCCGAGGCCGAGGCCGCCTCGATCGCCTCCAGCCTCGGGCTCCCCGACCGGGTGCTGGGGCAGCCGCTCGGCACCCTGTCGGGCGGGCAGCGGCGCCGCGTCGAGCTGGCCCGCATCCTGTTCTCCGGCGCCGACACGCTGCTGCTGGACGAGCCGACCAACCACCTGGACGCCGACTCGATCGTCTGGCTGCGCGACTTCCTGAAGTCGCACCAGGGCGGCCTGGTCGTGATCAGCCACGACGTCGACCTGCTCGGCGTGGTGGTGAACCGTGTCTTCCACCTGGACGCCAACCGCAGCGTGATCGACATCTACAACGTCGGCTGGAAGAAGTACCTCGACCAGCGGGAGACCGACGAGCGGCGGCGCAGGCGCGAGACGGCCAACGCGCAGCGGCAGGCGTCGGCGCTGCTGTCGCAGGCCGACAAGATGCGCGCGAAGGCGACCAAGGCCAAGGCGGCGCAGCAGATGGACCGGCGGGCCCGGCAGCTGCTCGCCGGCGTCGAGGGGGAGCGGCAGGCCGACAAGGTGGCCAAAATTCGCTTCCCGGACCCGGCACCTTGTGGCAAAACCCCCCTTACCGCCGAGGGTTTGTCGAAATCGTACGGATCTTTGGAGATTTTCACCGACGTGGACCTGGCCATCGACCGGGGCAGCCGCGTCGTCGTGCTGGGCCTGAACGGGGCGGGGAAAACCACCCTTCTGCGCATGCTGGCGGGGGTCGACAAGCCCGATACCGGGACCGTCGTGGCCGGGCACGGGCTGCGGATCGGCTACTACGCCCAGGAGCACGAGACGCTCGACGTGGAGCGCTCGGTGCTGGAGAACATGCAGTCGGCCGCGCCCGGCCTCGCACCCGTCGAGGTCCGCAAGATCCTGGGCTCGTTCCTGTTCTCCGGCGACGACGTCGACAAGCCCGCGGGCGTGCTGTCCGGCGGCGAGAAGACCCGGCTGGCACTGGCGATGCTGGTGGTGTCCAGCGCCAACGTCCTGCTGCTGGACGAGCCCACCAACAACCTCGATCCGGCCAGCCGCGAGGAGATCCTCGGGGCGCTGCGCACCTTCGCCGGGGCCATCGTCCTGGTGACCCACGATGAGGGTGCGGTGGACGCGCTGCGGCCGGAAAGAGTGATTTTGCTGCCCGATGGTGTCGAAGACATCTGGAGTGACGAGTTTGCCGATCTGGTGGCACTTGCGTGACCTGCAGGGTGCCTTCCGCAGATCTTTTCTGGCCGAGTGGGTAGCCGAACGCGCGGGAATGACTGATCATGGCGGGGGATAACGCAGCGGTCACCACATCACTACGGGAGGTACTCGTGGCCGAGACCCTCAAGAAGGGCACCCGCGTGACCGGTGCCGAGCGCGACAAGCTGGCGGCGGACCTCAAGAAGAGGTACGACTCCGGCGAGAGCATCCGCGCCCTGGCAGCCGCCACCGGCCGCTCGTACGGCTTCATCCACCGGATCCTGACGGAGTCGGGAGTCAACCTGCGCGGTCGCGGCGGAGCGACCCGGGGCAAGAAGTCCTGACCGGACGAACGTTCCGAACGGACGCGGGTCCACCACGGCCCGAGGTCCGGGACGGACGACTTCCCCCGGATGAGCGCACCGCCTGATCCGTCGCCGCGGCCCACCGAGTAGGGTTCGGTCGCGGCGGCGGGCAGGACGGGTCCCGCCTCGTGGACGGCGGGGCGGGCCCGCCGTGCTCGTCGGAAGGGGAAGTGTCGATGGCGGACGCGAACGCCGGGGTGGAGACGGCCACCGCGGCCGGGCCGGCGGAGGAGGCACTGGCCGAGGCCGGGCTGCGGCTGGAGGTCGACGGGGCGGTCGCGACCGTCACGCTGAACCGGCCGGAGCGGCGCAACGCCATGACGTTCGCCACCTGGCGCGGCCTGGCGGCGATCGGGCGGTCGCTGCCGGAGGGCGTGCGGGTGGTCGTGCTGCGCGGCGCCGGTCCCTCGTTCTCGGCGGGCATCGATCTGTCGATGTTCTCCGGCGAGGGCGGCGAGGGCTTCGCCGACGGCTCCGACGCCGCGGCGACCGACCGCTTCATCGCCGAGTTGCAGGAGGGGTACACCTGGCTGCGGCGCCCCGAGATCGTCACCGTCGCGGCGGTGCACGGGCACGCCATCGGCGGCGGGTTCCAGCTCGCCCTGGCCTGCGACATCCGCGTCGCCGCCGACGACGTCAAGTTCTGCATGAAGGAGCCCGCGCTCGGGCTCGTCCCCGACCTCACCGGCACCAAGCCGCTGGTGGAGATCGTCGGGATCGGGCGCGCCCTGGAGCTGTGCCTGACGGCCCGGACGGTGCACGCCGAGGAGGCGGCCCGGCTCGGCCTCGCCGAGATCGTCGTGCCGCGCGACGGCCTGGACGCCGCCGTCGCCGAGCTCGTCGCGTCCCTCCTCGCCGTGAACCCCGGTGCCGCCGTGGCCACCAAGCGGCTGCTGTGGGAGGCGCCGCAGAACAGCCTGGAGCAGCAGTGCGCCGCCGAGCGCCGCGAGCAGATCGGCCGCCTCCGCGAGCTCTTCGGCAAGTGACCCTCCCGCCTTCTGCGCACACGCCCCGCTCCCGCCATCGTTGACGTGCGGCGGGGGGCCGGCCGGGGGGGGGGGCTGACGGCGGGGCCGGGGGAGGGGAGGCCGGGCAGGTACGGATATGAACCCTCAGAAAACCACACACCAAAACCGAA
>NZ_JBEYYT010000643.1:0-4094 GCF_040645715.1 Spirillospora sp. NPDC046719
AGCGGTTCCTGGACGCGGCGATCCGTGGCGACCTGGCCGGGCTGGAGGCGGTCCTGGCGGAGGACGTCGTCGCCTGGTCCGACGGCGGCGGCAAGGTCTCCGCGGCCCGCAACGCCGTCACCGGCCGGACCCGGGTGGCGCGCTTCTTCGCCGGCGTCGCCCGCCGCGCGGTGGACATGCCCGGGGCGTCGCTCGAACCGTCGATCGAGGAGATCAACGGCGTCCCGGCCCTGGCCGTCCGGGTGGACGGGGAACTCACCATGATCGCCGTGCTGGAGGCGTCCGGCGACCGGGTCACCGCCGTGCACGCCGTGCTCAATCCGGACAAGCTCGCATTCGCGGCCCGCGCGCTGTCACGCTCTGGGAGACTGCCCGGTCCCTCTTAGTGGACGAAGGAGGAGCCAATGATCATCGTGACCGGGGCGAGCGGGACGCTGGGCGCGCCCCTGACCCGCAGGCTCGCGGCGGCCGACGCCGCCGACGTGCGCGCGCTGAGCCGGCGCTCCAGGACGTCGGAGAACGGCGTGTCCTGGCATCGGGCGGACCTCAAGACCGGCGACGGGCTCGGCGCGGCCCTCGACGGCGCCGACACCATCGTGCACTGCGCCAGCGACTGGCGGCACTACAAGGACGACCTGACCGCCGCCCGGAACCTCGTCGACGCGGCGTGGAAGCAGGGCGCGCCGCACCTAGTCTACATCTCGATCGTCGGCGTCGACAAGATCCCGTACCCGTACTACCGGATCAAGCACGAGGTGGAACGGCTCATCGAGGACTCCGGGCTGCCCTACACCATCCTGCGCACCACCCAGTTCCACACGCTTCCCGCGATGGTGCTGGACGCCCTCACCAAGGTCCCCGGGCTCATGCCGCTGCCGTCCGGGCTGCGGATCCAGCCGGTGGACGCCGACGAGGTCGCCGAGCGGCTGGCCGACCTGGCGCTCGCGCCGGGGCCCGCCCGGCGCGTCGACGACATGGGCGGCCCCGAGGTGCTCGCGCTCGAGGACATGGCCCGCGCCTATCTGCAGGCGCGCGGCAAGCGCGGTCTGCGGCTGCCGTTCCCGCTGTTCGGCAAGACGGCGCGCGGCTTCAAGGAGGGCCACCACCTCGCCCCGGACCGCAAGACCGGAAAGCGGACCTGGCAGGAGTACCTCGACGAGCGGTGGCCGCGCCGCTGACCGGCGCCTCCGGCCGCCGGTCCGGAACCGGAGGACGGCCGCCCCGAGCGGGCCGCTCGCCGTCCGCCCGCGGAGCCCGTTCGCGTTCCGCGGGCGGCGGCCCGCCGGAACGGAATTCCGGACCGGTCTCCCGCGCCGTATCGGCCTCATCCGGCGGCGCCATGTCCCATAATCGAGCGATGGAGTCGTCCACCCGAATTCTCATTCTCGGCACGGATTCCTCGGGGAGAATACTCCAGTCCGAGCGGAACGCCGCCGCCGTTCTCGCCGCGAATCCGGACGGCCTCCTGGGCGCCTCCCTCGACGAGGTGATCCCCGGCGCGCGCGAGCCGCTGCTGGAGGCGGTGAGGCACGGGCGGGAGCGCACCGCGATGCTGGCGGTCGAGACCGCCGACGGCGCCACCCTCGACGCGGTGGTCACCGTCCACCCGATGTACGGCGCCGAGCCGGGCGGCCTCGCCGCGCTGGCGGTGATCCGGGTCCCGGTGCCGCTCGCCGACCGGTTCGTCGACCCCGCCGTCATCCGCCGGGCGCTGCTCGACGACGGGCTTCCCCGCATCGGCTCCACACTCGACCTGGAACTGCTGGCGCGCGGGCTGATGGACGTCCTCGTCCCGCATTTCTGCAATTCCGGCGCGCTGATGCTGCTGGAGAGCCATCTGGACGCCGAGGAGGCGCCCGCGGGCCCGGCCGGGCCGCCGCTGCGCCGGATGGCGATCGCGTTCGACGACGGCGACCCCGCCTGGGACGCGGCGTTCCCGACCGGCGAGTCCGTCGTCTACCCGGCGGGCACCCCGTACGCGCGGTGCCTGGAGGCGGGCGAGCCGGAGCTGACCGCGCTCGGCGGCGAGGGCGCGGCGCGGCTCGCCGAGGTCTGGCAGCGCGCGCCGGTCGCGGACCTGCTCAAGGGCTCGTCGATGCTGCTGCTGCCGATCATGTCGGCGGCGGGGGTGCTCGGCTTCTTCGTGTGCGTCCGCAACGTCGCGCACCGGCCGTTCGACCGCTACGACATCGAGATCGGGATGGAGTTCGCCGCCCGCGCGTCCAGCCACGTGGAGAGCGCCCGGCAGTACTCGCTGGAGCGGGCGACCGCGCTGACCCTGCAGCGCAGCCTGCTGCCGACCGGCCTGTCGGCGCCGTCCCCGATCGAGGTGCACCACCGGTACCTGCCCGGCAGCCGGCTCATCGAGGTCGGCGGCGACTGGTACGAGTCGATCGCGTTGCCGGGCGCGCGGGTCGCGCTCGTCGTCGGCGACGTCGCCGGGCACGGCGTGAAGGCGGCCGTCACGATGGGCCGGCTGCGCACCTCGATCCAGACCCTCGCCGAGCTGGAGCTGCCGCCCGCCGAGGCGCTGGAGCGGCTGGACTCGCTGATGCGGACCCTCGGCGACCGCGAACCGCACTTCGCGACCTGCGCCTACGTGGTGTACGACGCGGTCAGCGGCCGCTGCGAGGTCGCCAGTGCCGGGCACCTGCCGCCGCTGCTGGCGCCGCCCGGCGCCGCGTCGCACTTCCTCGCGGTGCCGCCCGCGCCGCCGCTCGGCGTCGGCGGAGACGGCCCGATCGTCAGCCGCGAGTTCACCGTCGAGGACGGCACGCTGCTGTTCCTGTACACCGACGGGCTCGTGGAGAACCGGGCCCGCGACATCGACGACGGCCTCGCCCGGCTGCAGCGCACCTTCGGCCCCGGCGCGGCGTCCCGGCCGCTCCGGGACCTGTGCCAGGACGCGCTCGACGGCGTCTACGACGACCAGCACCGCGACGACATCGCGATGCTGGTCGCGCGGCTGTGCCGGATCCCCGAGGACCACCACGCCACCTGGGAGCTGCCCGCCGAGCCGGCCGCCGTGCGGCGGGCCCGCGGCCTGGTCCGCGACCGCCTGTCCGGCTGGGGCCTGGACGAGCTGGCCGACTCCACCGTCCTGATGGTGTCCGAGCTGGTCACCAACGCGATCCGGCACGCCGGCGGCCGCGTCGGCCTGCGGCTGGTCCGCGAGGGCGGGCTCGTGTGCGAGGTGTTCGATTCCGCCGACGGCCGCCCCCGCGTCCGGCCCCAGGACGACGAGGGCGACATGCCGGAGTCGGGCCGGGGGCTGCACGTCGTCGGGCGGCTCGCGCACCGCTGGGGCGTCCGCCGCACCGCCGACGGGAAATCCGTGTGGTGCGAGCAGGAACTGCCCTGACCGCCGGTTCCCCGGCCGCTATCGCAGTACCGAGATGTGCACGTGGTCGTAGTGGTTCTGGGTGATTCCGCCCCGGTCCGCCATCGGGCGCCATCCGCCGCCCCGCACATTCCAGATGTGCTGTTTCCAGATGACGTAGGAAATGCCGAGACGCCGCGCGTTCGCGACCGCGTACGCCGCGACCTCGTCGCCGTGCCGCTGCGCCGACGCGCTCGGCATCCGGCCGCCCGTGCTCTCCATGAAGTCGCAGGCGCGGCCGTCGCCGTGGTCCTGCGGGTCGCCGGTGGAGCGGTAGCAGCCGATCGTCGGGAACGGCCCGAACATCCCGTTCACCTCCAGCAGCACGCCGCGCATCGTCGGCGTCATCAGGTTGCCGGTGATCGGGGTGCGGGCGGACGGTGCCCCGTCCGGGCGGCCGGTCATCCGCGGGGCGCTCTTCGGCGTCGTGTTCCCGCCGCGTGACGACGGCGCGTTCAGCTCGGCGATCCGCGTCCCGCGCGGCAGGATCCGCTTCAGCCGCCCGGTCAGCTTGCGGATGTCGGCCTTGGGCGCGCTGAGCAGCAGCGCGTTGGCGTCGGGCATGCCGAGCGCGTGGGCCTGCGCGTGCGAGACGACGGCGTCGACGCTGCCGATGCCGAGCGACGCGTACGCGCCGACCCGCACCCGGCCCGGGTGCGCGCTGCTGCCCGCCGGCACGACCGTGCCGAGCGGGAACGCGCCGTCCTGCCCGAGG
>NZ_JBEYYT010000644.1:0-4091 GCF_040645715.1 Spirillospora sp. NPDC046719
CTGCACCCCGTATCTCAGGTGGGGGTCCCCGCTCCCGGGATGGCGGTGGGGGCCCGCGGTCACGGTCAGCCGGTGTAGTTCGGCATCTTGGGGATGGCCTTGCCGGGGGGCAGGGCGGGGGCCGTGGTCGGGGACGGGGCCGGAGCGCCGGGTGGAGTGCTCGGGGCCGGAGCGCGGGGCGGAGCGGTCGGAGTGGTCGGGGTGGGGGAGGCCGCTGGGGTGCTCGGCTTGGGGGTGGTGGTGGCCTCGGCGGCGGCCATGCCGGTGCCGGCCAGGCCGACGCCCAGCGCGACGGCCGCGATGAGTGACTTCAGTCGCATCGATGGTCCTTTCGGTGGTGTTCTCATGCCTTGACGACGACAGGCGTGCCGATCGCCAGGTTCTTGGCCATCCAGGTGATGTCGTCATTGCTGACCCGCACGCAGCCGTGGCTGGCCTTGCCGCCCAGCGCCGACGCCTTGTCCGTGCCGTGGACGGCGAGCTGCCCCGGGCCGCCGGCGAACGTCTTCAGCGTCGGCGAGAACCCGCTCAGGCCGAAGGCGTAGGCGCCGTAGCCGCCGTTGGGGTTCGGCGGTTTGACCAGCTCGGTGAAGTAGAAGCGGCCCGCCGGGGTCGGGGTGCCGCCCTCGCCGGTGGCGACCTTGCCGGTGCGCAGCACCTTGTCGCCGTCGAAGACGGTGAACGTGAACGCCTTCGGGTCGATCTCCACGCGGTGGGACGTGGACGACAGCCCGACGTCGGACGCCTTGACCCAGCCGGTGCTGCCGTTGGGCCGGACCGGCAGCAGCACCTTGAGCCAGCCGCCGTCCTTGGCCTCGACGAGGAAGACCCGGGTGGCGCCCATCGCGTTGGGGCTGGACAGCGTCTTCCAGACCGCGCCGTCGCCCTTCTGCTTGTACACGGCGATCCGGCCGCCGCGCACGGTCGCTATCTCGGCGCGCTGCCGCCCGGACTGCTGCGGCTCGGCGGCGGCCGCCGGTCGGCCCGCGCCGGACGGGCCGGCCCCCGATCCGCCGTCGTCCGAGGAGCCGCAGCCGGCCAGCCCGGCGATCAGGCCGGCGGCCAGCAGGGTGCCGGTGTGGATCTTGACTTGGCGCATGCCGCGAGATGCTGGCCGAGGAGTGTGAAGAACCTGTGAGGCCGATGTGATGATCCCGTGGTGCCGGTCGAGGTTTGGCTACGCTCACGAGCCATGTGCGCGAATGTCCTGGTCGCGGAGGACGACACCAAGCAGGCGGAGCTGCTGCGCCGCTATCTCCAGCGCGAGGGGCACTCGGTGGTCGTCGTCCACGACGGGCGCGCCGCGCTCGACGAGGCTCGCGCGCGCCGCCCCGACCTCGTGCTCCTCGACGTGATGATGCCGGACGTCGACGGCCTCGACGTGTGCCGCGGTCTGCGCGCCGAGTCCGACGTCCCGGTGCTCATGCTGACCGCCCGCTCGACCGAGGACGATCTGCTGCGCGGCCTCGACCTCGGCGCCGACGACTACGTCACCAAGCCGTACAGCCCGCGCGAGCTGATGGCCCGGGTGCGCACGCTGCTGCGGCGCACCGGGCGGGGAAGCGGCGAGCCGGTGTACAGGGTCGGCTGCATCACGGTGGATCCCGAACGGCACACGGTCCTCGCGGACGGGCGCGAGGTCGAGTGCACGCCCGCCGAGTTCCGCATCCTGGAGGCGCTGGCCGCGCGGCCCGGCCGGGTCCTCACCCGGGCGCAGCTCCTGGAGCACCTGCACGGCTTCGACCGCTTCATCACCGAGCGCACGGTCGATGTGCATGTGAAGAACCTGCGCAAGAAGATCGAGCCGGAGCCGCGGCGGCCGGTCCGGCTGTGCACCGTGTACGGCGTCGGGTACAAGCTGGTCGGCGACCGTGCGCCATAGCCTGCTCGTCCGGCTGGTCGCCAGCTCGGTGCTGATCGCGGTGTGCTCGATCGTGGCGACCGCGTGGCTGGCGGCGCGCAGCACGTCCGGCGAGATCCGGCAGCGGCAGGGGCGGACGCTGGCCCGCGACGCCCGGATCAACGACGCGCTGCTCGGTTACGCGGCGAGCCACCCGCGCTGGGACGGCGTGGAGGAGACCGTGCGCGGGCTGGCCCGGGAGAGCGGCCAGCGGGTCGCGCTGGCGACCGAGGGCGGCGCCCGGATCGCGGACTCGGCGGCCGGGCGTCCGCCGCTGCCGGCGCGCCCCTCCGCCGTCGTCGACCCGCTCGCCGTCGACGTCTCGCTGGGCCCGGGTGCGGCCACCGACCGGATCGACGCGCGTGCGGCCGGGCCGTTCCGGCTGCCGGACGCCGAGCGGGTACGGCTGCGCAGGGAGGTCGACGCGCAGGCCGCGTGCCTTCGCCGCGAGGGCCAGCGCGCCGAGGTCGTCGTCGGCCCCGGTGGCCGCCCGTACCTTCGTCGCGAGGGCGGCCCGGCTCCGGCCCCGACCCGCCCGGGCGCACCCGTCGGCGCGCCTTCCGGATACGCCCCCTCCCCACCGCGAGCGGCGCTCGATCGACCGTCCGGTGGCGGAGCGGTCAGGCTCGTGGGCGTGGTCCTGACGCCGGGCGCGCTCTCACCGACGCTGAAACCTTCCCCGCCACCGACCTGGCCGGTGGAGGAGTCGCAGCGGCCGACGGCCGCGCCCAGCACCCCGGCCACCGCGCCCGCCTTGCCGACCGGCGCACCCGGCCGGAGGCCGGCGGACCGGCCCACCCCGGTGCCGGAGCCCTCGGCGCCGCCCGAGTCGTGCTCGCCGGACGCACCCGGTCCGACCGCCACCGAGAAGCGCGCGCTCGACCAGCTCGCCGCTCTCGTCCGGCGGTGCCGCGGAGGCCAGGTCGACGTGTGGCTGGACGAGTCCGGCACTCCGGCCGCTCCGGCGTCGGCCGCCGAGTGCCTGGCCACCGCGCGCCGCACCCAGCTGAAGCCGTACGTCGCGCCTGCCGCGCTGCTCTACATCGGCTCGTCGGACGACCGCGCGCCGGTCATCGACCCGTACGGCATCGCTGGGGTCACCGCTGTGATCCTCGTGCTGGCGGTCGGGGTCAGCGTCCTCGTCGCCACCCGGCTGGCGCGGCCGGTGCGGGCGGTCACCGCGGCGGCCCGGCGGATGCGGGCCGGCGACGGCTCGGCGCGGGTCACGGTGCGCGCCAAGGGCGAGGTCGGCGAGCTGGGCACCGCGTTCAACGAGATGTCCGAGCATCTGGACCGGCTGGAGCGGCAACGCAGGGCGATGGTCAGCGACGTGTCGCACGAGCTGCGCACGCCGCTGAGCAACATCCGTGGCTGGCTGGAGGCCGCCCAGGACGGCGTGGCCGACCTGGGCCCGGCGCTGACCGCCTCGCTGGTCGAGGAGGCCACGCTGCTGCAGCACATCGTCGACGACCTCCAGCAGCTCGCTCTCGCCGACGTGGGCAAGCTGCGGCTGCACCCCGAGCCGGTCGACGTGGCCGACCTGGTCGAGCAGATCGCGACCGTCTACCGGGCCGCGGCCGAGGCCGCCGGCCTGGTGCTGACCGCCGAGGTGACGGGCCGGCCGCAGCTGGACGCCGACCCGGTACGGCTGCGGCAGGCGGTCGGCAACCTGCTCGCCAACGCGGTCCGCTACACGCCGGCCGGCGGGCGGGTCAGCCTGCGCGCGCACGCCGACGGCGACGACGTGCTGATCGAGGTCGCCGACACCGGGCCGGGCATCGCGCCGGAGCACCTGCCGCACGTCTTCGACCGGTTCTGGCGGGCCGAGAAGTCGCGCAACCGGCAGACCGGCGGCAGTGGACTGGGCCTGGCCATCGTGCGGCAGCTGGCCGAGGCGCACGGCGGATCCGCGGCGGTGTGCAGCGAGCCGGGCCAAGGCGCGACGTTCGTCCTGCGCCTACCGGGCTCACCGGACCCCGCTTAGCCCGGCGCCCGCCAAGGGGCGTCGGCCACCGGGCAAGCCCGGCCACGGCGTTCATGCTCCGTGCGACGGGGCCCGGCCGGGGCCGGGCGGCTTCGGCCGCCGGGGATCCGTGCCCTGGCACCGCGCCCCGATCAGCCCGCCCGCCCTCTACATCGCCGGCGACCGCGACCTCGTCGCGACCGGCGCCGTGCACGCGGTCGAGCACCT
>NZ_JBEYYT010000645.1:0-4087 GCF_040645715.1 Spirillospora sp. NPDC046719
GCGGCCGCGTGCCCGGCCGTGCGCCCGGCCGCGCGCCGGGCCGGGATCGAAACGAACCCCGGCTACGCTGGCGGGCGATGGCCGCCGTTCCCCCCGAGAACATGCTCGCCCGCGTCCTCGCGTACGACCATGACGCGGACCCGACCAGCGCGCGCGTCCTCGACGCCGCGCTGGAGCAGTTCGCCGAGTTCGGGCTGCGCCGCGCCTCCATGGAGGACGTCGCGCGCCGCGCCGGGGTCGCCCGGATCACCGTCTACCGCCGGTTCGCGTCCAAGAACGCGCTGGTCGAGGCGGTGCTGCTGCGGGAGGTGCGGCGTTTCCTCGAGGTGTTCACCGCCGCCATGGAGGGCCTGCCGGACGTTTCCGACCGGGTCGCGGAGGGGTTCGTGGTGACGCTGCGGCACGCCCGCGGGCACGGGCTGTTCCAGCGCCTGATGGCGACGGAGCCGGACGCGCTGCTGCCGTTCCTGACCGTCGACAGCGGCCCGTTCCTCGCGGCGGCGCGGACGTTCCTGGCCGGGGTGCTGCGCGCCGCGGACGGCGTCGCGCCGGACGTCGCGGAGGACGCCGACGTCACCGCCGAGACGCTGATCCGGGTGATGCTGTCGTTCGTGCTGGCCCCGGACGGCTGCGTCCCGCTGGACGACGACGACCGCGCGCGCCGCTACGCCCGCCGCCACCTCGCCCCGATGATCACCCGCCGCCCGCCCGCCGCACCCTGACGGCGTCCCGACGGCGTCCCGACGGTGCCCCGACGGCGTCCCGACGGCGTCCTGAACGGGGATCGCCCGCGTCCCCGGGGCGACGGGGACGCGGGCGATGTCGAACGAGACGAGACTAGTCCCTGTCCGGGCTCCCGCTGAGGAGATCGGCGCCGCTCACGACGCCAGCACCGCCTGCAGGAAGTCGCGGGTGCGCTGCTCGGCGGGCTCGCCGAAGATCCGGTCCGGCGGGCCCTCCTCGACGATCTGGCCCTGGTCGAACATCAGCACCCGGTCGGAGATGTCCTTGGCGAAGGCCATCTCGTGCGTGACGCACAGCATCGTCAGGTCGCTCTCGCGGGCGATGTCGCGCAGCAGGTCCTGCACGCCGACGACCAGCTCCGGGTCCAGCGCGGAGGTCACCTCGTCCAGCAGCAGCACCTTCGGCTGCATGGCCAGCGCCCGCGCGATCGCGACCCGCTGCTGCTGCCCGCCGGACAGCTGCGAGGGGTGCGCGTTCTCCTTGTCGGACAGCCCGACCATGTCCAGCAGGCCGCGGGCCCGCTCGACCGCCTCGTCCTTGGACGCCCCGAGCACCCGCACCGGCCCCTCGGTGAGGTTGCGCAGCACGTTCATGTTCGGGAACAGGTTGAACTGCTGGAACACCATGCCGACCTGCTTGCGCATCTCGTGCAGGTGCTTCTGGTTGGCCGGGACGCGGCGCCCGCCCTTGTCCATGTGCCAGAGGGTGTCGTCGCCGATCCAGATCAGCCCGTCGTCGAGCTTCTCCAGCGTCATCAGCAGCCGCAGGATCGTCGTCTTGCCCGATCCGCTCGGCCCGATCAGCGTCACCCGCTCGCCGGGCTCGACGGCGAAGTCCAGCTCGCGCAGCACGGTGTTGGAGCCGAACCGCTTGACGACCTTCTCGAAGCGGATGCCGGGCGCGTCGCCCCGCGGCAGCGCGGCCGCCGCGCCGCCGCCGTCCTCCTTGCGGACGCCCTGCTTCCCGACGGAGACGCCCGGGGACTCCTCTTCGGGCGTGGGGGCTTCCGGTGTGGTGTCAGTTGGTGGCATAACGCCTCTCCAGGCGGCGGACGAGTATCGAGGAAATGACGCTGACGATGACGAACAGCAGGCCCACCAGCGTGACCGGCTCCAGGAACCGCAGGCTCCGCGAGCCCACCTGGTACGCCGACATCAGCAGCTCCGTCACGTTGATCGCCAGCAGCAGCGGCGAGTCCTTGAACATCGCGATCAGGTAGTTGCCCAGCGTCGGGATCACCCGCCGGATCGCCTGCGGCAGGATCACGTCCAGCCACACCCGCGACCGCGGCAGGTTCAGCGCGGTGCACGCCTCCCACTGCCCGCGCGGGATGTCGGAGATCCCCGCCCGGTACACCTCGGCGGTGTAGGTCGAGTAGTGGATCCCCAGCGTGATGATCCCGGCGGTGAGCGAACCGATCGTCAGGCCCCACGACGGCAGCACGTAGTACACGAAGTACAGCTGCGGGATCAGCGGCGTCGACCGGATGAACTCGGTGACCCACCGCACGGTCTGGGCGACGACGACGTTCGGGGTGCGCCGCAGCATCGCCCACACCAGGCCGAGGAGCACCGCGATGACGTAGCCGGCGAGCGTCGCGATGACGGTGTAGCGCAGCCCGTCCAGCAGGTCGGGGATGATGTCGCCGGTGTAGTTCCAGTCCCAGTTCATCAGCCGGCCACTCCCGCTCCGGGCGCGCCCGCCGCGACCGTCCCGAGGTCGGGCTCACGGGTGGAGCGGCGGCCGAGCATCCGGTCCACCCGCCGTTCGGCGTAGCGCACGAACAGCTGCAGCACCTGCGCGATGACGAAGTACAGCACCAGCGCGACGGTGAACGACCAGACGGTCTGCCCGGTGCTGCCCTGCACGTTCTTGGAGACGTGCGTGATGTCGACGAGGCCGACGAGCGAGACGATGGCGGTGCCCTTCATCAGCTCGATGAGCAGGTTGCCGAACGGCGGCAGCATCAGCGCGAACGCCTGCGGCAGCAGGACGCGCCGCATCCGCTGCGCGGGCGTGAAGTTCAGCGCGACCGTCGCCTCGTACTGCGCCCTGGGGACGGCCTTGATCGAGCCGCGCACCACCTCGGCGCCGTACGCGCCGACGTTCATGCCGAGCGCGAGGACCGCCGCGAACAGGGTGGTGAACCGGAGGCCGATGAGGGGCAGCGCGTAGAAGAACCAGTAGAGCAGCACCAGCGTCGCGGTGCCGCGGAAGAACTCCACGTACACCCGGTTCAGCGCGCGGACCCACCCGCTGCGGGCGGTGCCCGCGAGCCCGAAGAGCAGCGCGAGGACCAGCGCCAGCAAACCGCCGAAGACGGTGAGCCGGAAGGTCAGCCACGCGCCCTCCAGCCACTGGTGATAGCTGTCGAGGACCTGCGACACAGGTCAGCCCTGGCAGAACTTGGCGGCGGTGTCGTCCGGGCTCGGCATCTCCGCCTGGGTGAACCCGAACGGCTGCAGGATCGGCAGCAGCTGGTTGCCCTTCTCCAGCGCCGCGAGCTGGGTGTTCCAGGCGTTCAGCAGGTCGGAGTCGGCCTTGCGGAACACGAACGCGCCGGCGCCGAGCTGCTCCTTGCCGTCGATGACGGGCGTGAACGCGTCCGTCACCTCGTACTTGCCGTCCTGGTGCTTGGACAGCAGGTCGGCCAGCGAGATGCGGGTCAGCCAGATGCAGTCGATGCGCCCGGACTTCAGGCCCTCGTAGGCGCTGGCCTGGTCCTGGAACGTCTTGATGTCGCTCTTCTTGACGCCGCTCTTCTCGGCGTAGCCCTGCTCGACCGCGCCGGTCAGCACGCCGACCCGGACGCCGGCCTTCGCCGGGTCGTTCTGGTTCTTCAGGTTCTTCGGGTTGCCCTTCGGCACCATGAAGGCGCTCTTGGCGACGTACTCGGGGTTGGCGAACGCGGCGGACGCGCACCGCTCGGGGGTGATGAACATGCCGGCGGCGATCGCGTCGAACCGCTTGGCGTTGAGGCCGCCGATCAGGCCGCCGAAGTCGACCTGGACGCCCTCGACCTTGTCGATGCCGAGCTTCTTGAAGATGGCGCGGGCCAGCTCCGGCGCCTCGCCGGTCAGCTTGCCGTCCTTGTCGGTGTAGCCGTAGGGGGCCTCGTTGGCGAACCCGACGGTGATCTTTCCGGCCTTCTTGGCCTTGTCGAGGGTGCCGCCGCCGGAGACCTCCTTGTCCGGATCCGTCGTGGAGCAGCCCGCCGCCGCCAGGGGGACCGCGGCGGACAGCAGAACGGCGGTGCGGAGGAAGTCGCGTCTCGAGGAAGTCATCGTTGAACTCCTGCAGGGGAGGGGGTGGACCCGCGCCCGCGGGGGGCCGTGGAGAGCCC
>NZ_JBEYYT010000646.1:0-4080 GCF_040645715.1 Spirillospora sp. NPDC046719
CGCCGGCCCACGACACGTCGTCCCGGACCAAGCCGGCGGCGACCCCGAGGCCCGCCGCCACCGCCGCGCCCTCGTCCTCCCGCACGTCGGTGAGCACGACCCGGGCGCCGGCCTCGGCGAACGCCCGCGCCTCGGCCTCGCCCTGCCCGCGCGCGGCGCCGGTGACGATCGCGACCTTCCCGTCGAGCCTCATCCGCGCGACCCGGCCGTCCGCTCGGCGGCCCGGAAGTGCGGGATGACGGTCTCGCCCCACTGGCGGATCGTCTCCATGCACACGTCCTGCGGGACGGTGCCCATCTGGATCAGGCACATGATCTCGTCCACGCCGATGTCGGCGAGCCGCTGGACGTACTCGATCGCGTAGTCGGCGGTGCCGTAGGCGTGCTCGGCGTTGAAGGTGCCGGTGTCCTGCGGGCGGGCCGGGATGTTGGCCTCGTTGAGCTTGGCGACCAGCGCCTCCTTGTCGCGGGCGAGCGCGGCGATGTTGTCGTCGTCCTCGGTGTCCTCGGCGGGGGCGGGGCCGTTGCCGTACCAGTGCGCGATGGCCTCGGCGAAGAACCGCTGGCCGCGCGCGCCGATCCGGAGGGCGCGGTCGCCGTCGTCCAGGACGGTCGTCGGGCACAGCGCCACGAACCTGTCGGTGGTCTCGGTGCTGACGAGGCGCTCCGGGGTGCGCGTCCGGACGGTGTCCCAGTACAGGTCGTACATCTCCTTGACCTCCTCGGGACCGGCGAAGCCCATCACCAGCGCGCCGACGCCGAGCGCGGCGGCGAGCCGGACCGTGTCGCGCTTCGAGCAGGCCATGTAGAGGGGCGGGTGCGGGGTCTGCACGGGCCGCGGCAGGATCTTCGCCGGGCCGACGTCGAGCAGGTCGGTGTGCCAGTCGACCTCGTCCTTGCGCCAGGCGTTGGCGAGGAACCGTAGCGACTCCTCCATCTGCGGGTAGGTCGCGGACGGCTCGACGCCGTACATGCCCATCTCCATTCGGGTGGAGCCGCGCCCGCCGCCGACGTCGAGCCGGCCGCCCGACAGCGCGTCCAGCATCCCGACCCGCTCGGCCACCCGGACGGGGTGGTTGTAGTTGAACGGCATGCAGATCACGCCGTGCCCGATGCGGATGCGGGACGTCCGCGCGGCGACCCAGCTGAGGAAGATCTCGGACGCGGTCATGTGGGCGTAGCGCTCGAGCCCGTGGTGCTCCACGGCCCAGACGCGGTCGAAGCCCATCTCCTCGCCGTAGACGGCCTGCTCGACGCTGTCGAGCAGGAGCCGCCGCTCGCGCTCGGGGGTCGGGTTCGCCAGCTGGGCCTCGAAGATCATCGAGAACTGCATCGGGGGGACCTCCAGTATTCCGGTTCGAAATATTCCTAACAGATATATGCCGCCACCGCCACATGACCGTCCGGCATATGGCGGCGGCTACGCTGGCCGGGTGAGCGACACGGCACCGCATGGCGGCACGGCAAAGGGCGGCACGGCGAAGGACGCGGCGGCGGAGGACGCGCCGAACCTCCCGCCGACCAGCTGGGCCGTGCTCGGGCTGCTCTCCTTCGGCGAGGAGCTGTCGGGCTACGACCTGAAGAAGTGGGCCGACTGGAGCCTCAAGTTCTTCTACTGGAGCCCCTCGTACAGCCAGATCTACGGCGAGCTGAAGCGGCTGGAGAAGATCGGGTACGCCACGTCCCGCGTCGAGCTGACCGAGAGCACCCGCGGCAAGCGCGTGTACGCCATCACCGAGGAGGGCATGGCCGCGGTGTCGCGCTGGGCGCGCGAGGCGCCCGTCGAGCCGCCCGTCCTCAAGCACGGGGTCATGCTCCGGACCTGGCTCGGCCACCTGATGGAGCCGGCCCGGCTCCGCGAGATCCTCCGGCAGCACGGCGAGTACGCCGAGAAGATGAGCCGGCGCGCGGCGGCCGACGCCGGCGGCGCCGCCGAGGTGGCCGAATGGGCCTACCCCGAGCTGGTGCTGCGCTGGTCCCAGCGCTACTACGAGGCCGAGCGCGAGCTGACCCGCCGGATGCTCGCCGACCTGGACGAGATCGCCGCCGAGTCCGCGAAGGACGGGCCGCTCACCCCCTGAGCGCATGGCCGAAGCCGCCGCGGAAGAACAGCAGCGGCCGCGCGGCCCGCCCGGCGGCGAGGTCGCGGACCCGCCCGATCACGATGGAGTGGTCGCCGCCCGGCAGCTCCCGCTCGACGTCGGCCTCGATCCACGCCAGCGCGCCGTCCAGCAGCGGCGAGCCGCCCGGTGCCGGCGTCCAGGACACCCCGGCGAACTTGTCCCGGCCGGCCATCGCCCGGCACAGCCCGTCCTGATCCGCGGCCAGCACGTTCACCGCGAACCGGCCCGCCGCGCGCACCCTCGGCCAGGTCGTGGACGCCGCGCCCGGGCAGAAGCACACCAGCGGCGGGTCCAGCGACAGCGACGAGAACGACTGGCAGGCCATGCCGACCGGCTCGTCCCCGTCCATCGCCGTGACCACCACGACGCCCGTGCAGAACGCGCCGAGGACCCGGCGCATCCGCTCCGCGCCGACCCGCCCCGCCGTCCCCTCCGCTCCCGCCGTCTCCTCCATCGTCGCGTGCGCCGCCATGCGTCCTCCTGATGCATCGAATCGAAATATTTCTAATAGAAACATTCCGATTAGAAGCATCCCTGTGGTTCCATGTCAAGGCGCCCGGTCTCCCCCGTCCGGCCCGAAGGAGCGACATGCCACCCCACCCCGCCCCCGCCACGATCCCCGCGCTCGTGCGGCACGCCGCCCGCGTCCACGGCGACCGCGAGGCACTGGTGACCGAGACCGCGCACGGCCCGGTCCGCCGGACGTTCGCGCAGCTCGGCGCCGATGTCGAGGCGGCGGCGCGGGCGGCGGCCGGCGCCGGCGTCCGGCCCGGCGACCGGGTGGCGATCTGGGCGCCGAACAGCGCGGAGTGGATCGTCGCGGCCCTCGGCCTGGTGAGCGCGGGCGCGGTGCTCGTGCCGCTCAACACCCGCTACCGGGCCGCCGAGGCGGCCGACATCCTGCGCCGCAGCCGCGCCACCGCGCTGTTCACGGTGCGCGGGTTCCTCGGCAACGACTACCCGGCGATGCTGGCCGCGTCCGGCGCCCGCCTGCCCGATCTCAGGCTCACCGTGCTGCTGGCGGGCGAGCCCGACGGCACCGCCGTGAGCTGGGCCGATCACCTCGCCGGCGGGGCCGCCGTGAGCGCGGACGAGGCACGCAAGCGGGCGGACGCGGTGCGCGCCGAGGACGTGTGCGACATCGTCTTCACCTCCGGCACCACCGGACGCCCCAAGGGCGCGATGTCGACGCACGGCCAGACGCTCCGCGTCTTCGAGGCGTGGAGCGCGGTCGCCACGCTGCGGCCGGGCGACCGGTACCTGCTGATCAACCCGTTCTTCCACACGTTCGGCTACAAGGCGGGCGTGCTCGCGTGCCTGCTGAACGGCGCCACGATGCTGCCGGAGGCGGTGTTCGACGCCGAACGGGCGGCGCGGCGGCTGGCCGAGGAGCGGGTCACCGTGCTGATGGGCCCGCCGACGGTCTTCTCGTCGCTGCTGGCGCTGCCCGATCGGCCGCCGCACGCGCTGCGGCTCGCGGGGACGGGCGCGGCCGACGTGCCGGTCGACCTCGTCCGCCGGATCCGCGCCGAGCTGGGCGTGCCGGACGTGTTCACCGCCTACGGGCTGAGCGAGGCCGCCGGTGTGGTGTCGGTCTGCCCGGTGGACGCCGACGCCGAGACCGTCGCGCGCACCACCGGCCCGGCGCTGCCGGGCACCGAGATCCGGATCGCCGCGTCGGACGGCCGGCCGCTGCCGCCCGGCGAGACCGGCGAGATCCTCGTGCGCGGCTACAACGTGATGAAGGGCTACCTGGACGATCCGGACGCGACCGCGCGGGCGGTCGACGCGGACGGCTGGCTGCGCACGGGCGACTGCGGCCGCCTCGACGAGCGCGGCTTCCTGACCGTCACGGGGCGGCTCAAGGACATGTTCGTGGTCGGCGGGTTCAACGCCTACCCGGCGGAGATCGAGGGCGTGCTCGTCCGGCATCCGGCGGTCGCGGACGCGGCGGTCGT
>NZ_JBEYYT010000647.1:0-4065 GCF_040645715.1 Spirillospora sp. NPDC046719
CCCCCCCCGCCCCCCCCCCCCGCCCCCCCCGTAGCTGGGCCTCTGGCGGGCCCCCCACCCTCAGGCCGCCGGGGGGGGGGCGGGGGGGCCCGGGCGGGCGGCGCCGGCGCGCCCCCCCGGCGAGGCCGCTCAGACCGTCGCGGTGAACAGGTAGTTCATCGGCAGGCCCGTGGTGTCGCGGGGCAGCGGCGGCCACGGCCAGCGGCCGAACGAGGCGCCCTCCTCGCCCGGCAGCCTCAGCTCGCCGACCGTCCAGCCGCACGCGGCGAGGACGTCCTCGGGACGGTCGGTGCCCCACAGCCAGGGGCAGCCGTCGGCGCGCAGCCGCGCCAGGCCCTCCTGCGTGAACTCGCTGATCATGGACTGGTGGGACAGCAGGTCCCCGGCCGCGGCGCTGCCGGGCGCCGACAGCTCCCCGAGCCTGTTCAGCAGCGCCCGGGCGGCGTCCTCGGGCAGGTAGAACAGCAGGCCCTCGACGATCCACAGGGTGGGGACGGCCGGGTCCCAGCCGGCGGCGCGCAGCGCGCCGTCCCAGCCGCCGGTGAGGTCGGTGCCGATGCCGCGCCGGTCGCAGCGGTGCCGGACGTCCAGCTCGGCGAGCCTCTTCTCCTTCTCTTCCATGAGGTCGGCCTGGTCGAGCTCGTACAGGACGGTCCCGGTCGGCCAGGGCAGCCGGGCCGACCGGGTGTCGAGCCCGGCCGCGACCAGCGCGACCTGGGTGTGCGCGGACCGGACGATCACCTCGTCCAGCCAGCGGGTGCGGATCGCGAGGAACTCGGTGGTGCCGGGGTTGTCGTACCGCTCCCAGCGCGCGAAGCCCTCGGGCCCGGCGAGGGCCTCGGCGAGGTCGTCGGTGAACAGGGCGTCGGGGCGGCGGGACTCCACCGCACGGGCGGCGGCCGTCCAGCGGGCCGTCGCGGACACGCCTTCCATGATCCTTCTCCTTTCGGCGGCGGGCGCGGCGGGCTCAGCGGCGGCCGGCGGTGACGGCCTCGACGAGGCGGCGCATCGACTCGGGGAGCCGGGCGGGCGCCATGTTCCCGTCGGCGTCGGGCTGGACGCAGGCGATCCGCTGCTCCCCGGTGGCGACGAGCTCCTCGCCGTCGGGGCGCTGTCGCCAGTACTCGAACCGCATGGTCATCTGGGTCTGGCCGACCTCGCCGGGGGTCATCCGGACGATCACCTCGTCGAAGATCGTCAGCTCGCGGAGGTACTCGCACTGGCAGCTGACGGTGAGCAGCCGCACCCCGTCGCCGAACCCGGCGACGACGTCGGGGGTGTACTCGCGCAGGCAGAGTTCGCGGGCGCGGCCCTGCCAGCTGATGTAGTTGACGTAGTTGACGTTGCCGAGCAGGTCGGTGTCCTCGATGGTGACGACGTGCCGGTACTCGTAGCCCTTCACGCCCGCGCCTCCCCGGACGGCTCCGTCAGGACGGCCAGCACGACCGGTTCGGCGACGCCCCGGACGCCGGTCGCCATGGTCGCGACGCGGACGTCCCCGGCGGCCAGCACGGCCCAGCCGTCCTCGTGGGTGGAGTGCAGGGTGAACGGGGTCCCGGCGGGCAGCCCCGCCTTGACCGCCGACTCCCCCGCCGCCCACACGCGGGTCGCGGCCGTGTCGAAGTCCTCGGCGCCGCCGGAGCGTCCGGCGGTGCCGGAGCGTTCGGTGAGGGCCTCGGCGAGCGCGAGGCCGTCCGGTCCGAGCAGGCCCGCCCAGGCGTCGCGGTCGCGCGCGGTGACGAGTTCCAGGTCGCAGCCGGGGGTGCTGGTCGCGAGGGTGACGCCGGAGCAGTGCGCGATCGAGACGGTCTCGCCGCTGCTCGCCTCCGGCTTGCCGTCCGGGCGGTGCCGCAGCCCGACGTCCCCGCCGAGCAGCCGCCGCACGGCCAGCCCGGCGGCCTCGCGCCGGGACGCGCCGTCCGGGTCGGTGTCGACCACCGCGCGCCCGGCCAGGCCGAACGCGACGAGGGCGTGCTCGACGTAGGGGCCGAGGAGGGCGGGCACCCACCCGGCGGGGAGCGGGAACTTCTCCACCAATTGGGTCGTGAAGCCCTCCCAGGTCTCGATCAGCTCGCCGTCCTCGTCGGTGACCTCCATGTCCCAGCAGTCCTCGTCCACCCGGTAGCGGGCGTGGACGAACGCGGGCGTCGCGCCGGCGTTCGGGCCGGGGACGAGCCGCCGCACGCCCGCCGGGATCGCCAGGACGGTCGGCGCGCACAGCGCGAGCGGCTGCATGTAGGCGTCGCGTGCGGCGGGGTCGCCGAGCAGCAGCGTCGGCGGCAGGTAGCGGCCGAACCAGCCGACGCGGGTGTCGGGCAGCAGCCGGGCGGTGACGTGCGTGGCGTCGGCGCGCCGGATGTCGCCCATCAGCCGGAACCGGGGGCCGTGGAACAGCATCGGCCCGTACAGCTCGGTCTGCGGGTCGATCGCCATGGGCGGCAGCGCGGCGTCCTGCGGCCGGACGAGCCCGGCGCCCTTCGGCGTCGCGGCGGGCGGCTCGCAGACCGCCCGGAAGTGGTCCACCTGGAAGTTGGTGGTGCTGCACCGGACGACGGTCGTGACGGCGCCGGACTCGTCGCGCAGCGCCGCGACCCGGACGGTGACCGGCGCGTCCTGCGCGACCGCGATCGCCCGCAGGAACTCGACGTCGGTCAGGACCGGCGCGGTGCCCGCCCCGGGGCCCGCGCCGGCGTCGAGGCCGAGCAGCGCCGCCGCGGCCTGCGCCATGATCTCCATGCCGACGGTGCCGGGCAGGACGGCCTCGGTGCCGCCGCCGAACACGTGCTCGGCGAGGTACGGGTCGCTGGCCCAGCCGACCTCGGAGTCGGCGACCAGCTCGATGCCGGGGTAGGTCACCCGGGGCCGCTCCAGGAACCGCAGCAGCGGCGGCTCGTCCGCGCCGAACGACACGGTCGGCATCTCGCCGAACCGTCCGGTGACGACGGCGACGACGGGCGCGTCCGGGTCGGCGACCAGCGCCCGCAGCATCGCCACGCCCTGGTCGGGGGTGATCGTGGTGACGCCGGCGCGGGACAGGTTCTCGACGGAGCCGAGCCGCTCGCCCATGCCGACGCCCGACCACAGCGACCACTCCACGGCGCGGAACCGGCAGTGCGGCAGCTCGGCGGCGAGCCGCTCGACCAGGTCGCTCTGCCATTCGTTGGCGGCGGCGTAGTGGGCCTCGCCGCGCAGCCCGGCGCGCCCGGTCATGCTGCCGAACGTGACGACGAGCCGCAGGCCCGCCGTGTCGACGGCGGCGAGGACGGCCTCCAGCCCGGCGACCTTGGGGCCGATCGTGCGGGCGTAGTCGTCGTCGGTGAGCTCCTGGAGGAGCTTCGGGACGTTGCCGCCGGCGCCGTGCAGGACGGCGGTGACCTTGCCGAGCTCCGCCTCCGCCTCGGCGACGGCCGCGGCGACCCGGGCGGCGTCGGTGACGTCGGCGCGCAGGTAGCGGGCGGTGACGCCGGCGGCCGCCATGCGTTCGAGGTTGGCGGTCAGCTCCGCGTCGCCGGCCGGGTCGGACCGTCCGACCAGGGCGAGCCTCGCGCCGCTCTCGCGGGCCAGCGCGAGGGCGCACTCGGCGGAGATGCCCTTGCCGCCGCCGGTGACGAGCAGGACGTCGTCCGGGCCGAGCGGCAGGTCGGTGCCGTGCGGCGCGACCGGCGCGAGGACGGGCTCGCGGCGGACACCGCCCTCGTGGATCACCTCGCGGAACCGGGTCGTGGCGGCGGCGTCCGCCGCGACCAGCGCCGGGGCCGCCGGGTCGGCGAGGTCGGCGGACACGACGGTCGTCGCCACCCAGGGCGCCTCCAGGTGCAGGGTCTTGGCGAACCCGGCCGCGCCGGAGCCGTCCTGGACGAGGACGCAGCGCGTCACGTCCTTGCCGGCGAGGACCGCGGCTGCGCCCGCGCGCAGCGCCGCGAGCCGCCCCTCCCCCGGCGGGACGATCACCAGGACGCCCTCGCCCAGCTCGGCGGCCTCCAGCGCCTCGCGCAGCGCGTCCGCCGCCGGGTGGTCGCGGAACGGAAGAGGGTCGAGTAGCGAAAGAGTGTGCCGATACAGGGG
>NZ_JBEYYT010000648.1:0-4045 GCF_040645715.1 Spirillospora sp. NPDC046719
GGCGGGCCGCCGGTGGTCGTCGCCCATGACCCATCCTGGACGCCGGTCCCGGCGTGCGGCGGCGCGGTGACCGGAAGCGGTCCTATTGGCCGGGGAGGGTGGGGAGGTGGAGGGAGACGTCGGGGAAGAGGAGGGCGCCGCCGGCGAGGAGGGCGACGAGGGCGGTGGCGCCGAACAGGGTGACCCACGCCAGGCCAGGGACGCCGGTGAGGTGCGCGAGCTGGTCGGCGTCGGAGCTCGGCGCCATGTGCCGGGCGCGCATCCGCTGGAGCTCGATCACCGGCCGCGTAGCGGCGAGGAGCAGGAACCAGGCGGCGAGGTAGGCGAAGCCGGCCTGCACCTCGGCGCTGCCGAACCACGACACCAGGAAGACGACCGCGCCGGTCGCGACGACCGACAGCGCCCCGTAGGCGTTGCGGATCATCACGAGCATCGCGGCGAGCAGGGCGAGGGTGAACCAGAGCATCAGCGTGATGCGGCCGTCGGCGAGCAGCAGCGCGAAGAACAGGCCGAGCAGCGGCGGCGTCACGTACCCGGCCATCGCGGTGAAGATCATTCCGGGGCCGTGCGGCTTGCCGCGCGACACGGTGACGCCGGAGGTGTCGGAGTGCAGCTTGATGCCGTCCAGCTTGCGGCCGGTGAGCAGGGCGATCAGCGCGTGCCCGCCCTCGTGCGCGATCGTCACGGTGTTGCGCGCGACCCGCCAGGTGGGGCCGTGCAGCACCGCGGCCAGCGCGACGACGCCGACGAGGACGACGAGCCACCACGGGGGGTCCGGCTGCGTTCCCGTCACGCGGTTCCACAGGTCGGCGATGCTTGCGTGTTCCACGTCCACCTCGGGGTCGTCGGTCGGGGGATGCCCAACATTAGGACGTCGGGGATAACGTTCGCGTTCGGTTCGTGACGCTAGGGATGCGGCGAAGCCCGCCGGAACCGACATCGGACGGCACGGGTGATCGGCCGGTTGTGTTCCACGTCACGCCTACTGTCGCGTAACTCGCGCTTTGTCGAGACGTGCCGGATATGGCGTGACCGCGCCGACGGGAGAGACGTCCGCGGGGCTCGGCCGGACGCGGTTCGACCCGCTCCCGGACGTCCGCCCGCCCCGAGTCGCCGCGCTAGGGGCGCGCGGGCAGGCCGACGGCGATCTCGCCGCCGAGGACCGCGCCCGACTCCAGGTCAAGGTCGTCGCCGCTCCAGAACCGGCCCGGGTCGAACCAGTTCGGGCGGCGGCCCTTCGGCAGCAGCCCCATCGCCTGGTACGTCACCGCGACGATCTCCGCGCAGAACGCCGTCTCCAGGTTCATGTCGCGCTCGGCCGGGCGGCGGATCGGGACCCGGCCGCGCAGCCACCGCGACGCCAGCCGCGACGTGGACGGGAACGGCGTGCCGTCCAGCCGGGCCACCGCGCGCAGCGCCGCGTCCTCCATCTCCCCGGACGCCGGCGGGTCGAGCTGCCGCAGCCAGGCCCGCTGCCCGTACCGGTCGCCCCACGTCAGCACGGCGTCGCGCAGGTCGTGGAGCTGCGCGCCGCGCTGGTGGCCGCCCGACCACAGGTCCGGCAGCGAGCGGCCGAGCTCGGCGTGCCACATCAGGGGCGGCAGGTCGTCGATGACCAGCGACATGCCGACGTGGTTCACCGGGCTGTTCGTCGTCATCTGGATGGCGCGGTCGGCGACCGTCCGGCCGCGGAACAGCCACACGTCGCCGGTGCGGGTCAGGTCGGCGGCCTCGTCGAGGGAGATGCTCGTGCCCGGCATGATCGATACCGTAGCCCCATGCGGTGGTGGAGAAGGGCCGGCCTGTGGAAGGCGCTGGGCATCGCGGGGTTCCTCGGAGTGGCGGCGACCGGGGCGGTGATCGTGCGCTCCGAGCGGCGGCGCCGCGCGTACACGCCGGAGGAGATCCGGAGCCGGCTGCACGAGCGGCTGGACCGCACCGGGCGGGACGGAACGCCGGGGAACGGCTCGTGACGGCCCGCCGGGTCCGCGTGCCGGGCTCGCTGGACCTGGAGCTGGCCTGGGAGGCGGTGTCCGCGGTGCTCGCGCCGACGCCCGCCGTCCCGTCCGGCCTGGCACCGGACGCGCTGCTGAAACTGGAGACCTTCCAGCCGACCGGCTCGTTCAAGGTGCGCGGCGCGCTCGCCGCCGTGGCGGCGCTGCCGGACGGCACGCCGGCCGTCACCGCGAGCGCCGGCAACCACGGTCTCGGCATGGGGTACGCGGCGGCCCGGTCCGGTGCGGACGTGACGGTGGTCGTGTCGAGGCGGGCGTCCCCGGTGAAGGTGGATCGGATCGGCGCGTTCCCGGTCCGGCTCGTCCTGCACGGCGACACCTACGACGAGGCCGAGGCGCACGCGACGACGCTGCCCGGCCACTACGTCTCGCCCTACAACGACCCGGCGGTCATCGCCGGGCAGGGCACCATCGGCCGGGAGCTGGACGCGGAGGCGGACGGCCCGCTCACGGTGATCGCGCCGGTCGGCGGCGGGGGGCTGCTCGCCGGGCTCAGCCTGTGGGCGCGCGAGCGCGGCGGCGTGCGGATCGTCGGGGTGGAGTCGGCGGTGTCGCGCGGCGTGTCGGCGTCGGTCGCCGCCGGGCGGGTCGTCGAGGTGGAGGTCGGCGAGACGTTCGCCGACGGGCTGCCCGGGAACCTGGAGGCCGGCTGCGTGACGCCGGAGGTGATCGGCGCGGACGCGGCGCTGACCGCCGTCACCGACGCCGAGATCCGCACCGCGCTGCGCTGGCTGTTCGCCGAGCACGGCCTGGTCGCCGAGGGCGCGGGCGCGGCGGGCGTCGCGGCGGTGCTGGCCGGCAAGGTCGAGATCACCGGCCGGCCGGTCGTGGTCGTGTCCGGCCGCAACATCACCCTCCCGGCGTACACGGACGCCCTGCGTTCCTGACGCGGGCCCGGGGCCGCCGCGCCTTTTCCGTACGGAAATAGGGGACATTTCTTTTGGCGTTGCCCATCGTTGCCCCAATTCCGCTCCAGCGCGCGCCGGTGCCGCATAACCTCGGTCTCCGCGGTGCGAGGGGCGCCGCGCCCGGGAACGGAAGGGGGAGGGGCCCGCCGTGACGGAGGACGTCATCGCGCAGCCGGCGCCGGAATCGCCGCCCAGGAAATCGCATTACGGAAATCTCGTCCGAATGGCGTATTTCGTTCTTCCGGGCCGCGGAAAGCGCGTCTACCGGCTGGCGGTCGCCCGCCGGATCGTGGACGCCACCGCCCGCGGCCCGCGCGACCGCACCGCCCCCGGCCTCGCCCGCCGCCGCACCCGCGTGCTGCGCCGCGCGCTGCGCCCCTCCCGCCGCCTGCAGATCGGCCTCGGCCCCTGGCTGCGCGCGCTGCCCGCGCGGCTGCCCGACCCGGCGCTGACCGCCGCGCTCGCCGAGCTCGACCCGTACGTGCGGGTCGCCTACGTGCTGCTGCGCATCGAGGGCCTGCCGAAGTACGCCGTCCGCGACCAGCTCCGGGAGCTGCGGGTGCGCGACCCCTGGCCCGTCATCGACGCCGCCTGCGCCGTCTCGATCCCCGTCCCGCACCGCGCCGAGCGGTTCGACCCGGCGCACCTGCGCCCCGTCCGGACCCGCTCGGTGCTGCCGCTGGTGACGGCCGCCGCGCTCACCACCGCGCTGGTCGGCGTGCTGATCCACACCGGGTCGGGACGGCCGGGCGCCGCCGCCCCGAGCCTGCGGCTCGCCGCGGCCCCGCCGTCCGCCTGGACGCGCGGCGCCCGCACCCTGGACGCCTGGCCCGCGCGCGGCGACCTCGCCGGCGACCGCGCGTTCCTCGACCGCGCCGCAGCCGCATGGGCGGCGGCCAAGGGCGGCCGGAGCCCCGGCGGCGGCACCGCCCAGCTCCTCTACGCCGGGCACGCGGGCGGCGCGCCGCTCGCGCTGATGCGGCGCGGCGACCGCGTCGCCCGCTACGCCCCGCCCGGCCTGGACGTCGTCACCGCCGGCACCGACGCGTCCGCCCCGATCGCCCTCGGCGGCGGACGCTACCTCCTCGCGCCCTGGGAACCGGCGCCCCGCACCCTCGCGGG
>NZ_JBEYYT010000649.1:0-4040 GCF_040645715.1 Spirillospora sp. NPDC046719
TCCGGGCACTTTCCTGGACACGCCGCGCTCATTTTCGCCGTTTACCGAACGGGCGCCTCCTCCACTACTAGCATCCGGCCCCATGGCACGCGGCCAGGATCTCGGCCAGGTGCATGACCCGGACCCCGCCGCGCAGCCGCGACAGCGCCCCGCCGATGTGCGCCAGGCAGCCGTTGTCGACCGCGCACACCACGTCCGCGCCGGTGTCGCGGACGTGCCGGACCTTGTCGGCCACCATCGCCACCGAGACATCGGCGTTCTTCATCGCGAACGCGCCGCCGAACCCGCAGCACTCGTCCGCCGCCGGAAGCTCCACCAGGTCGAGGCCCTTCACCGCGCGCAGCAGCCGCAGCGGCCGGTCGGCGACGCCGAGGGTCCGCGCGGACTGGCAGGACGGGTGGTAGGTGACGCGGTGCGGGAAGTAGGCGCCGACGTCGGTCACGCCGAGCACGTCCACCAGGAACTCGGTCAGCTCGTAGACCGCCAGGTCCTCGGCGGCGCGGGCCAGCGCCGCGTCGCGGGACGCCCGCGCGATCCGCGGGTAGGCGTCGCGGACGGCGGCGGCGCACGACGCCGACGGCGCCACGATCGCCTCCGCGCCCTCGAACGCGGCGGTGAACGCGCGCGCGAGGCCGGCCGCCTCGCGGTGGTAGCCGGTCGTCCAGTGCACCTGGCCGCAGCAGGTCTGGCCGGGCGGGTAGGAGACGTCGTGGCCGAGCCGCTCCAGCAGCGCCGTCACGGCCCTGCCGGTCGCGGGGAACAACGCGTCGTCGAAGCACGCGACGAACAGCGCGACGCGCATACCGGCCTCACCCCCCACGCTCGCAAAGCCCGGTCCCCGGGGCACATCGTAGGACGCCCGGAGGCCGCGTCCGGGTGAAACGATCGCACACGCCGACCGGAACCGGGCGCCCCGGTAAGGAAGATCCAACGGGCGGGAACGTTTTCCGGACGTCGGCGTGTCGTTCTTCGTCCGTTATCGAGCGTGAGGAACGCTATGCCTGGCACCTCAGGGTGAGGCGGGTCACAGATCACCGGCACTCCGGTACCAAAGGACAACCGTCCCAACGGGCTATGGCCGGGTCGAGCGAACCGTTCCACACTGGGGTGCGTCATAAGGGAAAGCACCACAACCGACCAGTAGTTGAGACCGGAGGCACGCCGATGTGCCCGCACCAGCCGCCCTGTCCCTCGCACAACGCGCCCGACCGCGACGCCGCCAGGACGCTCGCCGCCCATCCCGAGCAGGGGTGGAGCCTGCTGTGCAACGGCGTCGTGCTCTTCGAGGACACCGGCGAGCTGCTGCCCGATGGAGTGGTCATCGCCCCGCACCGGCCGACGGACCTGAAGGCGCCGTCCGCCGCGTGACGAGTCTCCGACGGGGGACTAGTTCGAACGGGTGATCATCCTCGGGGGCACGCCCGCCCGACCACGCCCTCTGGGCCCGCACCGGGCCCAGGGGCGTACTGCTGTCCAGACCCTGTTCACCGGGCCGTCCGCGCCGGTGTCGCCGCCCAGCGCCGGAGCCACGGCTCCGCCGCCCGGCCCGCCTCGGCGGGGTTCTTGTTCAGGTCGTGCCGCTCCCCCGGCAGCACCTCGACATGCGCCGCGTCCGCCGCGTCCGGCACCCCGAACGGGTCCCGGTCGCCGTTGACGACCAGAACCTCCACGCCCGCGCCGCGCAGCTCGTCCACCCGGGTCTTCTCCGGCTTGCCGGGCGGGTGCAGCGGGAACGCCAGCGCGACCACCCCCGCCGCGCCGGCCGCCGTCGCCGTCCGGCACGCGACGCGCGCGCCGTTGCTTCGGCCGCCCTGCACGAGCGGGACGTCCCCGTACCGCTCCCGCAGCGCCCCGACGACATCGAGCCACGCCTCGTCCTGCTTGACGGCGGAGCCGGGCGCCCTGCGCCCCGCGAGCCGGAACGGCTGCATGACCCGCGCGACCGCGCCGTCCAGCCCGAGCGCGACGTCGCGGACCGCCAGCAGGTCGGGCGCGTCCACTCCCCCGTTCGACCCGTGCGTCAGGACCAGCAGGAACGCCGGGCGGTCCGGGCCGTCCAGGGTCGCCTCGGCGGGCCCGTGCGCGGTCTGGATCTGCATGACGCCACGGTATCGGCCCGGCACGGCCGGTGATCGCGTGGGGCACACTGGACGGATGGAGATCATGACCGACAGCGAATGGCGCGCCTTCGTCCTGGAGGGCACCCGCACCGGCAAGGCCGGCGTCACCCGCAAGGACGGCACCCCTCACGTCACGCCGATCTGGTTCGTCCTCGACGGCGACGACCTGCTGTTCACCACCTACCACGAGAGCATCAAGGCGCGCGTCCTCGCCCGCGACCCGCGCCTGTCGGTGTGCGTCGACGACCAGACGCCGCCGTTCTCGTACGTGATGATGCAGGCCGAGGCGCGGCTCATCGAGGACCTCGACGAGCTGCGCACGTGGGCGACCGCCATCGGTGGCCGCTACATGGGCGCGGACCGCGCGGAGGAGTTCGGGGCGCGCAACGCGGTGCCCGGCGAGTACCTCGTCCGCGCCCGCATCACCAAGGTCGTCGCCCAGCGCCACATCGCGCACTGAGGCGCCGCGGGGTCAGCCTCCCGGGCGCTCCGGCGGCGGGGCGCCCATCGCCAGCCGCAGCCGTTCCGCGAAGCTCTCGTGCAGCAGCGGCCCCCAGGGATACCCGTCCGGCACCCGGACGGCGTCGCCGATCACCTCGTCGACGCTTCCGGGCCGCTCCTGCTCGCCCGCGTGCCGGACGGCCAGCAGCGCGTACATGTGGTCGAGGGCGCCGAACGCCTCGCCGGCGAGCGCGGGCAGCGTCCCGTCGCTGACGGCCTGCTCGACGACCGGCTCCCACCACAGGTCGGCGGGGTCGGCGTCCTCGTCGCCGAAGTCGCGGCGCAGCCGCGCCCGCACCTGCCCGGCGACGCCCGGGTCGGCGAGGCCGCGCCGCCACACCTCGCCCGCCTCCGCGCCGCGCCCGCGCAGCGGCAGCGTGCGCGCCAGCAGCTCCGTCGCGAGCGGCCCGACCTCCGGGTCGGCGGGCTCGGACGGGTCGCCGAGCGCCGCGCCGAACGCGCCGACGGCCTGGTCGAGGTAGGAGATGCCGAGCGCGACGGCGAGCCGCGCGTACGCGTACGGGGCGCCGTCCCGCTCGATCAGCCTGAGCCCCGCGGCCAGCACCCGCTGCGCGCGGGCGGGCTCGCCGCGCTCCAGCAGCCGCTGGGCGAGGTCGTGCGCGGCGGGCGGCCCGTATTCGGGGTCGCCCGTGCCGATCACGGCCTCCCAGTGCTCGCACGCCTCCTCGAACGCGCCCGCGTCGTCGGCGAGCCGGGCGAGGGCGAGGTGGGCGGGCGGCAGGTACGCCGGGTTGCCGAAGTCGACGACGACGCGCCAGGCGGGCGCCGCCTCCTCGTGCTCCCCGGCCCGCTCGTGGGTGAGCGCCAGGTGGTAGGCGGCGCGGGGGCCGTACTCGGGGTCGCCGGTGGCGATGGCGGCCCGGTCGGCCTCGCGGGCCGCCTCGACGTCGCCGCCGTCGTCCAGGACGACCGCGAGGCCGAGCGCGGCCTGCGCCCGGCACGGGGTGTCGCCGAGCGCCAGCACCCGCTCGAACAGCAGCGCGGCCTCCCCGGCCGCGCCGTTCTCCGCGAGGCTCCGCGCCTCCTCGCACAACAGGGCCGGGTCGTCGGCCGCGGACTCGCTCATCGGTCTTCTGCCCTCTGGGGGTCGGGGTCCGTGCCCTCTGCGGGCCGGGTCCGCCCAGAGCCTAGCGACCGAGCCGCCGCCCGTCCCGGAGGACACCCGGAAACCCCGCCAAGATCACAAAACCCCGTATCCCCGACCACGCAAGCCGACCGAACCCCCCGCCCGAACACCCCAACGGTGACCCGGCCGAACACCCAAACGGTGACCCGGCTGAACACCCATACGGAAGAAGAACCTCAGCCACGGTCACGGGCAGGCACGCGGAGCGAGCGCCAGCGAGCGCAGCGGGCCTGCCCGACGACGGGCGGGCCGGGTACAGCCGCGGGCGTACC
>NZ_JBEYYT010000650.1:0-3992 GCF_040645715.1 Spirillospora sp. NPDC046719
GGTCAGGCGGGCGCGGTGGTCAGGCGGGCGCGGTGGTCAGGCGGGCGCGGTGGTCAGGCGGGCGCGGTGGTCAGGCGGGCGCGGTGGTCAGGCGGTCGGTGCGCTCGCGAGCGCGCCGGCCAGCACCAGCCGCCCGGAGGTGCGGACCATGTCCCGGATCTCCTCGGTGGGACGGCGCAGCGACGCCAGGCTGACCAGCGCGGCGAGCAGGATGTGGCCGAGCACGACCTCCACCTCGTCGCGCGCGGGCACCGGCTCGCCGATCGCCGCCGACAGCCGGTCGCGGACGAACAGGAACAGCACCGTGCGGGCGTCGTCCACGCTGGAGTCGTCCGAGGTCACGGCCTGGATGATGGCCGAGGTGAGGGTCCGCTCCTGGGCCGCCACCTCGACGATCCGCTCCAGCAGCGCGGTGAGCCGCTCGACCGGCGTCTCGCCGACCGCGAGCGCGTCGATGTCGCCGGTGATGCGGTGCGCCCAGGTCGCGGCGACCTCGGTGAGCAGGTGGTCCTTGGTGGCGAAGTAGCGGTAGACGGTCGCGCGGGCCACCCCGGCGCGGTCCGCCACGTCGTGCATGGTGACGGCCGGGTAGCCGCCCTCGCGCGCCAAGTCGCGCGCCGCGTCGATCAGCCGCTCGCGCCGGGCCTGCTGATCCTTGGTCAGCGTCCGCGTGACGGTGAACCGCACATCGCCGCTCAAAACGCCTCCTCGCTGTGACCGTCCCCCATTCTCCCGCACCTTCGGCCTTTTCGCTCCGCCGGGGGCGGGCCCGGCGGACCGGTGCGGCCGGTCCCGGATGGTGTACCTACCGCTTGCTTGGCGGTGACGTTAGTTCAGACGGCAGTCTCACGCCAGGGATCCGCCGCGATCGCGACCTCGTCTCCCTCGGCCTCCCCGCCCGCACCGGCACCCGCACCCGTGCCCCGCACCGCCGCGCCCGCGACCGCCCGCCCCCCGGACGCCGGAGCAGCGAGCCCCGCCCAATGGCCGAGTCCGGCCGCCTGCCCCTTCGGCCCGCCACCCCTGACCCGGCGCGCTCTGGTGCGGATGCTCTGGTGCGGCCGGGCGGGGAGGTGGCCGGGCGGGGAGGGGTGGCCGGGCGGGCCTCAGGAGGCGGTGGTGGCGTTCGCGGTGAACTCCTCGACCAACGCCAGCAGCGCGCCGGGTGCCTCGATCTGCGGGAGGTGCCCGGCTTTCGGCAGGACGTGGAAACGGGCGCCGGGAATGGCTGCGGCGTACTCCCGGCCGTATTCCGGTGTCATCATCCGGTCGGCCTCTCCCCATACCACCAAGGTGGGGACGGTGATGCCGGCGAGCCGTTCCCGGAGGCTCGGGTCGGCCATTGCCGTGCCGCCGTAGACACGCAGTGCATCGCGATTCCCGGCCCCGATGCGCTTCTGCTCGCCGGTCATCGCGGAGAGGTCGATGCGGTGCGCGTCCGGATCGGCGTAGCTGAGGTCGGCGACCTCGTCCAGCGTCAGCGAGAAGAAGTCGGCCACGGGGTGCTCGGCGCTGTCCAGGCCGGCGGCGTCGAGGAGCACGAGGGCCGCCAGGCGCTCCCCCGCGACGAGGGCCAGCTCCGCCGCGACCCAGCCGCCGATGGAGCTGCCGATGACGGTCACGCGCCGGAGATCCAGCTCGTCGAGCAGGCGCCCGTACACCTCGGCGAGCGTGCGGATCGAGTCGAGCCCCTCGGGGCGCGGCGTGCCGCCGAAGCCCGGATGGACGGGGACGAGGGTGCGGCGGGACCGTTCGGCCAGCAGCCCGGCGAAACCGGCGACGGACTGGTCCCCGGCGCCGCCGTGCAGCAGCAGGACGGGGTCGCCTTCCCCGCTCCCTTTCACGGTGACCGGGACGTCACCGAATGGCATGGACACCGTGTGCGTGGTCATCTGGCTCCTAATCCGCGTATTCCGTGGCGGGCTCGGTGGCGTACCGCTTCATGACCTCGACGGTCGCCTCCGGCGTGAATTCCGCGCCCGACGCGATCATCTCCTTCAGGTCGCGGAAATACTGCACGTAGAGGTCGGGCGTGAAGGTGTTCAGCAGCACCAGCGGTTCGTCGCCGGGATTGGCGAACGTGTGCGGGGCGCCCGGCGGGATCATCGCCAGCGTGCCCGCGGGGACGTCGTGGACCGTGTCCCCGACCGTGAACCGCGCCGTGCCCGAGACGACGTAGAAGCCCTCGTCGTGGCGGGCGTGGCGGTGCTGGGGCGGCCCCTCGGTGTGCGGCGCGACGGTGATCTCGCCGATGCCCAGCCGGTGGCCGGTGGTGCCGCCGTCCTCCAGGATCCGCATGGTGGTCGGCCCCAGCCGGACGGTCTCGCCTTCGTCCGGCCGGACGATCGCGACCCTGGTCATGGCATCGCCCCTTCGTGAGAGTGAACTATCACGAAGATAGGACGCTTTCACGACTTCGTGCAAGTACACTCTCACGAAGAGAGTCGGCTTTCGGGAGGGAACCGGACGATGGAGACCGCCACCGGGCGCGCGAACCAGAAGGCCCGCACGCGCAGGGCGATCGTCGACGCCTGCCGCGACCTCGCCCGGTCCGGCGCCGAGGTGACGATGCCGCAGGTGGCGAAGGCGGCCCTCGTCTCCGAGGCCACCGCCTACCGCTACTTCCCCGACCTGGTCTCGCTGCTCCAGGAGGCCCTGGAGGCCGTGTGGCCGGGCCCGGACGAGGTGCTCGCGCCCGTCGCCGCGTCCACCGACCCGGCCGAACGCGTCGCCTTCGCCACCGAGCGGCTGCTCCGCCACGTCCTCGCCCACCAGGGCGCGGTCCGGGCGATGATCTCCCACACGATCGCCGCGCCGGCCCGCGCGGACGCCCGGCCCGGCCTGCGCTTCCCCCTGATCGAGCACGCGCTGGCGCCGTTCGAGGGGCCGTCCCCCGAGGCGATGACCCTGCTCAAGCGCTCCCTCGCCCTGGCCTGCGGCGCCGAGGCGCTGTTCGTCCTCACCGACCTGTACGGTCTCTCCCCCGACGACGCGATCGGCGTCGCCGTCCATACCGCGAGGACCCTGACCGAGGCCGCGTTCGCGCGCGGCCCCGTCAGCGGAGGCGGGAGTTGAGCCGGGCGGCCTGGCGCGTCAGGTGGGCGCGCTCGGCGAGGTTCGGCGCCTTCTCCGCCGCCTCGGCGTACAGCCGAGCCGCCGTCTCCGGGTCGCCGTCGCGCTCGTGCAGGTAGGCCGCCACCGCGGCGTGGCGCGGCACCGAGGCGTCCACCTCCGCGAGCGCCGCGAGCCCGGCGCGCGGCCCGTCGGCCTCGCCGACGGCCACGGCGCGGTTGAGCCGCACGACCGGGCTGTCGGTGAGCCGCGCGAGCTCGTCGTACCACTCGACGATCTGCACCCAGTCGGTCTCCTCGGCGGTGGGCGCGTCGGCGTGCAGCGCCGCGATCGCGGCCTGGGCCTGGAACTCGCCGAGCCGGTCGCGGGCGAGCGCCGCCTGCAGGATCTCGACGCCTTCGGCGATCGCGGCGGTGTCCCACCGGCCGCGGTCCTGCTCGGCGAGCGGCACCAGGCCCCCGCCGGGCGCGGTCCGGGCGGCGCGGCGGGCGTGGTGCAGCAGCATCAGCGCGAGCAGCCCCGCCACCTCCGGATGGTCGATCACGGCCGCGAGCCGCCGGGTGAGCCGGATCGCCTCGGCGGCGAGGTCGACGTCCCCGGAGTAACCCTCGTTGAAGACCAGGTAGAGGACGCGCAGCACGGTGGCGACGTCGCCGGGCCGGTCGAACCGCACGCCGGACACGGTGCGCTTGGCGCGGCTGATGCGCTGCGCCATGGTCGCCTCGGGCACCAGGTAGGCCGCGGCGATCTGCCGGGTGGTGAGCCCGCCGACGGCGCGCAGCGTGAGCGCGACCGCGGACGCCGGCGTCAGCGACGGGTGGGCGCACAGGAAGTAGAGCCGCAGCGTGTCGTCCACCGCGGGCGCGGGACCGGGCGCCGGCTCCTCGTCCAGGAGCTCCTCGCGCCGGCGGCGGGCGGCG
>NZ_JBEYYT010000651.1:0-3974 GCF_040645715.1 Spirillospora sp. NPDC046719
GCCGGGCTCCTTCGCGCCCGGCGAGTCGGGGCACGGCGCGCCGAGCCGCCGGGCTCCTTCGCGCCCGGCCACGGCTTCGCGACCCGCGCCGCCAGCACGAAGTCCTTGCGCAGCGGATGGCCCTCGAAGCCGTCCGGCAGCAGCAGCGGGACGAGGTTCGGGTGCCCCTCGAACACGACGCCGAACATCTCGGCCGTCTCCCGCTCGTGCCACGCGGCGCCCCGGTAGACGCCGATGGCGGTCGGGAGGGACGGCGCGTCCCTCGGCACCCGCGTCCGGACGAGGAGATGGTGCCGCCGCTCCAGCGAGTACACGTGGACGACGACGGCGAAGCCCTCGCCGAGCTCGTCCACGCCGGTCAGCCAGTCGAAGAAGGCGCAGGCCAGGTCGTCGCGGGCGAAGGTGAGCGCCTCCACCCAGCGGTCGGCCGGCACGCCGACGGACAGCCCGCCGGCCGTCTCCTCGGTCGTCACGTCGTCGCCGAACCGGTCCGTCCAGGCGGCGGTCAGCTCCGCGGCGGCGGTCACCGGCTCCGCCCGATCTCGTCGTCGTTCCCGTCGTCGGCGAGCCCCGGGATGATCGACGGGTCGTGCTCGGACCGGGGCCGCCGCCGCGGTTCGCCCGCCCGCGGCTCGTCGGCGGGCGGCTCGGCGTACTGCGGCTCCTCGGCAGGCGGCTCCTCGGCGGGCTCCTCCTCGGCGGCGGGGATCGGCCGCGTCTCGTCGTCGGGACGCACCGCGCCAGGCTCATCCGCGGGTTCCGGTCCGGCGGCGGGCAACGGCATGGTCCCGCCCTCGGCGGCCGGGGCGTCGCGGGGCCCCTCGGCCTCCGGTTCGACGGGCGGAAGGGGACGCGTCTCATCGTCCGGCCGCACGTCATCGGCTTCGGGCGCGGGACGGTCCACCGCCGCCGGCGGTTCGGGCGGCGCGACGGGCAGCGTCACGTCCGACGGCGACGCCCCTTCCCGCGCCGAAGGCTCGCCGGGCGGCTCCTCGGCGGACGGTTCGTCGGCAGGCGGCTCCTCGGCGGGCGGCGGCTGGAGGGGGCGGCGCAGGACGGTGGCCGAGAACGGCCGCGGCGCGGGCGGCGGGCTCATCGGGTCGCCGCCGTCGTAGCGGTCGCCGAGCGACTCGGCGGCGATCTTCTCCTGCAGGTGGACGATGCCCTGGAGGAGCGCCTCGGGACGCGGCGGGCAGCCGGGGACGTACACGTCCACCGGGATGATCTGGTCGACGCCCTTGGTCACGCAGTAGGAGTCCCAGTACGGGCCGCCGCAGTTGGAGCAGGCGCCGAACGAGATCACGTACTTGGGCTCGGGCATCTGCTCGTACAGCCGCCGGACGGCGGGCGCCATCTTGTCGCTGACGGTGCCGGACACGACCATCAGGTCCGCCTGGCGGGGGCCGGGCGCGAACGGGATGACGCCCAGCCGGATGAAGTCGTGCCTGCTCATCGACGTGGCGATGAACTCGATCGCGCAGCAGGCCAGGCCGAAGTTGAAGACCCAGAGCGAATAGCGGCGGCCCCAGTTGAGCACGAACTTGACCGGTTTGGGCGCGAGCCGCGACAGGGGTCCGACGCTCGGCGGCGGGAGATCGATGGTGCCCACGCAAGCATTGTTACAGCCCGGACGGGTCCCGCCGGAGGCTCGGGACGTTGAGGGGCGGGCTCAGACCCAGGACAGGACGCCTTTGCGGCCCGCGTAGAGCAGCCCGACGGCGAGGAAGGCCAGGAAGACGAACATCTCCCCGAGCGTGGTGGCGCCATAGCCGGGGGCGGAGAAGACCGTCGCCCAGGGGAAGAGGAACACGGCGTCCACCGCGAAGACCACGTACAGGTAGGCGAAGACGTAATAGCGGATGTAGGAGTGCGCCCAGCCGCCGCCGACCGGGTCGACGCCGCACTCGTAGGTGGTGAGCTTCTCGGCGGTCGGGCGGTGCGGGCGGAGCATCCGGTTCGCCGCGAGGCCGCCGCCGACGATGCCGCCGCCGGCGATCACCAGTGCGGCGAGCGCGACATATGAGCTGAAATAGTTATGCACCGTCACGCTCCCGTCTGCGTCCAAGCAAGTATCCCCGAAAGGGCGTGCGCGAGTGTGATGTCGTACCTCCACCTCGGTGGATCACAATGTCATCGTTTTGCTGCACACTAGAGAACGCATTGGGGTCAGTTGACCTGGAAGGACGTGACCGGATGAGCAACCCTCCGCCGAACCCGGGCTGGGAGAACCCGGGTGGTGCCTCCTGGCCGCCTCCACCGCCTCCCGCGGGTCCCGGCGGCGCCCCTGGTCCGGGCGGCCCCGGCTACCCGGGTGGCCAGGGCGTTCCCGGTGCTCCGGGCGGCCGCGGCGCGCCGCCTCCCCCCGGCGGGTACGGCGGTCCCGGCGGTCCCGGCACGCCGCCGCCGTTCTTCCCGCCGCCTCCCGGCCCCGGCGGCCCGATGGGTCCCGGCATGCCGCCGCCCAAGCGCAGCAGCGGCCCGCTCATCGCGGCGCTCGTCGGCGGCGCCGTCGTGGTGATCCTGATCATCGGCGCGGTGGTCTTCATCGTGGCGTCCAACGGCGGCGGCAAGTCGCCCGAGGACAAGCTGAAGGCCGCGGCCGACTCGATGGCCGCCGAGCGCGTCGTCGGGCTGAAGGGCGACTTCGGCGGCGGCGCCGACAACATCGAGGGCCAGCTCGACGTCACCAAGGGCGGCCGCGCGACCGGCCCGGTGACCTGGAACAGCGACAACGTCACGCTGCTGTCGGCGGACGGCAAGCTGTTCCTGAAGGCCGACGCCTCGTACTGGCGCGACCAGATCGAGAGCACCGAGGGCACGCCGTACTACCTCGGCAGCGGGCAGCAGTGGGGCCGGCTGAGCGCCGACAAGCTCGACATCGACTTCAAGCAGGAGCTGTCGCCGACCGCCCTGGCCGCCAAGCTGCGGGCCGCGGCGACCGCCAAGGTCAAGCCACTGAAGACGACGTGGGCCGGCAAGAAGGCGCTGAAGTTCACCACCTTCACCTCGACGCTCTACATCACCGACGCCGACGACGCCCAGCTGCTGCGCTACGAGGCGACCACGCCGCGCGTCGCGCTGGACGTCACGCCGAAGTCCTCGTCCGAGGCGTCCACGGTCATCTCCACCATGCGCACCAGCATGGGCGACCTGAAGAACTCCTTCGACGCGTCGGCGCGCCCGTCGGTCGACGAGTGGAAGAAGGGCGGCTGCAACAGCAACTCCGGCTGCACCGTCGAGGCCAAGATCCGGCCGCCCTACGGGGCGTCCACGCCGCTGACGATCGACGTCCGGTTCAACATCACCGCCGGCACGCTGACCGGCCGGGACCTCGGCAACTGCACCGACACGATCACGATCAACGACACCAGCTCGGTGTGGGCGAGCTGCCGGATCGCCACCTCCGCGTGGCAGAGCTGGGCCAAGTCCACCGGCGGCACGTTCTACAAGCACGCGCAGTACAAGGTGATCGGCGCCACGCCGTCGGAGGTCGCCTCGCTGCAGAGCGGGCTCGACAGCGAGTGAGCCCGCAGGTCGGGGCCGGGCGGCGCGGAGGCCGCCCGCCCCGACCGTAGGTGGTGGTATGCCCGGCGATGCGCGGTTTCCGGTCCGGCCGCTCGCATCGTCGGGCATTCTTATGGCTTGTGAGCGCTGATCAGGACGACCCTTCTCCGGAGTCCGCACCTGGCCGGCCCGCACCGGACGACGTCCTCGTCGCCGGCGGCCCGCCCCGGACCGCACCCGCCACGCCGCCGCCCTCGCCGGCGCCGGGCGCCACCGCGCCGGACGGGATCCCGTACAACGGCCCGGCGCCCCACGGCGCGGACATGCCTCTCCAGGCCCCCGGAACGCCCGGGCCCCCTGAGATGCCCGTGATGCCCGAGATGGCCGGACCTCCCGGGATGACCGGGATGCCGCTGCCGCCCGGGATCGGCGGGCCGCCGCCGCGCGGCGGGCGGCTCAAGAAGCGGCTG
>NZ_JBEYYT010000652.1:0-3974 GCF_040645715.1 Spirillospora sp. NPDC046719
GCCCCACCCCCCGCGCGCCCCCGGCCTGCCGGGCGTCCGGCGGCTCGCACCGCACCTGCACCCCCACCCCCCCCCCCCCCCCGCGGCTCAACGCGCGGTCAGCGGGTGAGGTAGGAGCCCACCCGGGTCGGCGCGGCCGGCTTCGCCGCCGCCTGCTTGCGGGCGAGCGCGTTGCCGTTGACGGTGAGCGTGCTGTGGGCGAACAGCTCGGTGACCGCCGCGGTCGCGTCGATCATCTGGTCGAAGCCCTGCAGGTTCACGTTGTCGTAGCGGTCGCAGGCGGAGTGGTAGCAGGGGTCGTAGGCGACGCCGGCGGTGCCGCCGTACACCTTCGCCTGCGCCTCGGTCTTGATCTTCTCGGCGCCGGTGAAGATGCCGCCCGCCGGGATGCCCGCGGTGATGAAGGCGTTGTAGTCGGAGCGCCCGTCGAACGCGGTCGGGTCGGTGGCGAGGCGGCGTCCGGCGAAGTGGTCGGTGAACGCCTTCTCGATCGCGCCGGTGCCGGGCGGGGTGTCGACGTTGTTGCCGCCCTCGCTGTTGTCGCCGTCGTAGACGAACCGGACGTAGTTCGGCGAGGCGAGCATGTCGAAGTCGAGCATCAGCGCGACTTTGTCCCGCTCGGCCTGCGGCAGGTTGTCGACGTAGTACTGCGAGCCGAGCAGGCCCTCCTCCTCGGCGCCCCAGAAGGCGAACCGCACCTGGTTGCGGACCTTGGCGCCGAGCTTGTGGATCTGCTTGGCCATCTCCAGCAGCGTCGCGGTGCCGGAGCCGTCGTCGTTGATGCCGGGCCCGGCGGTGACGCTGTCGTTGTGCGCGCCGACCACCACGACGTTGTCGGCGCGGCCGCGCGGGGTGTCGGCGATGACGTTGGCCGTCGCGCGCTTCTGGTTGGTGGTGTCGGTCTTGACGTGCAGCGTCACGCCGCCGTTCTGCGCCTGCTTGACGAGGTCGGTGCCGACCGCGTTCGTCGGCCCGACGACGGGGATCGAGAACGGCGTGGTGAGGGTGCCCGCCACCGGTCCCGGCTGGCCGGGCAGCTGGTAGATGACGACGGCGCTCGCGCCGGCGGCGACGGCGTTGCCGGCCTTCACGGAGAAGAAGCAGCCGCCGCGCTGGATCAGCGCGATGCTCCCCTTCGGGAAGCCGGCGAAGTCGCCGGCCTCGCAGCCGCTGCCGGTGCCGGTGGCCCCCGGGTCGACGGGCGTGGCGGCGGCGGTGACGTCACCGGACCCGGAGTACTGGAGCGTCGCGAAGTCGGTGTCGGGAGTGAAGGTCTTCGGGGCCGGCGCGGTCTCGGCGAACGTCGCGGGCGCGTTCTCCTGCCAGAAGTCGAAGGTGAAGTCCTGGACCGTCGGGTGGTAGCCGTAGCGCTTCAGCTGGTCGGCGATGTACTTGATGGTGATCTTGTTGCCGTCCAGGCCCGCGGCGCGGTTGCCGCCGTTGGCGTCCGCGATCTTCTGCAGGTCGAGCTGGTGCTGGCGGACGGCCTTCAAAGTGACGAGGGCGGCCAGCTTGGACCTGTCCGGTCCGGCGGCCTGGGCGTCGGTCGCCGCCAGCGCGGTGGCGGCGAGCGAGAGCCCCAGAAGGGAGGCGAGCGCGGCTCTGCGCATGACCGTGACTCCGTTGCATCGGGGGACAAATTTCACGAAGCGTGACATGTGGGCTTACACCCAACAAGATCTAGAGTTGCCAATCCGCGGCCGTTGCCGGAAGCGGTCAGCGCCGCCCGCGCCCTCCCGTTTCCGCCCATTTCCACGCCGATGTCGAGGTCACTGCGCGTACGCATCCGATAAATAGCAGTTGATACCCCTGGTCAGCGATAAATCCGACTCAGTATGCTGCGGGCCTTTGCAGCTCGGCGACGGAGCGAGCTCCACGACGCACGACACAGGGAGTGAACCGGTGACGCGACCCGACCAGGCGCCCGCGCCGCCGCGGCGTCCGCGCATCCGGACCGGCCGGCCGCGCACCCGCAGCATCAGGCGCCGGATCGCGCTGCTGCTGTCGGTCCCGCTGGCCTCGCTGCTGGTCCTGTGGCTCGTCCCGACCGGCGTCACGCTGTCGAACGCGTTCGAGCGGTACGACTTCGCGACGGTCTACGACAAGGTCGGACTGCCCGCCACCACCGTCATCGAGGCGATGCAGCAGGAGCGCTCCGCGGCCGTCGCGTCGCTGGCCCACCCCAAGGCCGGGAGCGAGACGAGGTTCAAGGAGCAGGCGGCCCGGACGGACACGATGGTCGCGGCGTTCCGCAAGTCGGCCTTCTCCTCCGACGCCGCGGGCGCCATGGACGACGCCGTCGAGCGGCGCGTCCACACGCTCAGCGGCGCGTTCGACGCGCTGGAGTCGCTGCGCGCGCAGATCCGCGTCGACGGCACCACCCCGCTCGGCGCGATCGGCGGCTACAGCAAGATCATCGACGGTACGGTCCGGGTGCTCACCACGCTGGTCAGCGTCAACGCCGTCCCGGTGTACCAGCAGACCAACGCGCTGCTGGACAACTACTGGGCGCGCGAGTTCATGCTGCGCGAGGCCGACCTCGTGTCCGGGCTGCAGCGCGGCGCGCTGGGCTCCGACGAGCGGACCACGTTCGCCGGCTGGGCGAGCACCCGCGCCCAGTTCTTCGAGCTCGGCCGCGCCGCCGGGGACGGCCCGATCGCCAGGATCATGGACGACCTGGCGAACTCGTCGCAGTACACCGCCTACACGGCGCTGGAGAACGCCGTGGTCGACAACGGGTTCGCCCCGTCCCAGCGCGAGTGGCGCACCACGATCGCGGCGCTGTCGCCGGTCTGGCTGCAGGCCGCGGCGAAGGCCGGCGACCAGGTGAGCAACAAGGACGTCAAGCCCGCCGGCCGCCGGATCATGCTCACCTTCTACCTGATCGGCGGGCTCGGGCTGCTGGCCGTGGCGGCCTCGGTGGCCCTGTCGCTGCTGTTCGCCCGCCGCATCACCGAGGAGCTGCGGCACCTGCAGCGGACCGCGCAGGAGCTGGCGCACGAGCGGCTGCCGCGGGTGGTGGCCCGGCTGCGCCGCGGCGACCCCGTCGACGTCGACGCCGAGGCGCCGCCGCCGGTCATCGGCGGCACCCGCGAGATCGCGCTCGTCGGCGAGGCGTTCGGCGCCGTCCAGCGGACCGCGGTGAGCACCGCGGTCGGCGAGGCCGACCTGCGCGCCGCCATCAACCGCGTGTTCGTCAACCTGTCGTGGCGGAGCCAGTCGCTGCTGCACCGCCAGCTCCGGCTGCTGGACCAGATGGAGCGCCGCGCCGCCAGCCCCGAGGAGCTGGACGACCTGTTCCGGCTGGACCACCTCACCACCCGCATGCGCCGGCACGCCGAGGGCCTGGTCATCCTGTCCGGCTCGCCGACCGTCCGCGCCTGGGACCACCCCGTGTCCGCCGAGGACGTCATCCGCGCGGCGATCGCCGAGGTCGAGGACTACACCCGGGTCGAGGTGACCGGCGCGTCGTCGGCCGCGGTGACCGGCACCGTCGTCGCCGACGTGATCCACCTGCTCGCGGAGCTGATCGAGAACGCCGCGTCGTTCTCCCCGCCGACCACCGAGGTCACCGTCAAGCTCGACACGGTGGCGAACGGGCTGGCCGTCGAGATCGTCGACCGCGGCGTCGGGCTCGACCCGGACGAGCGCGACGAGCTGAACCGGCGGCTGTCCAGCACCGTGGAGTTCGACCTGGTCGACACCGAGCGGCTCGGGCTGTTCGTCGTCGCGCGGCTCGCCGACCGGCACGGCATCAGCGTGTCGCTGCAGCCGTCCCCGTACGGCGGGACGACCGCGATCGTGCTCGTCCCGCACTCGCTGGTGGTGCTGGACGAGCCGCACGAGCTGCTGAGCGGCGCCGAGCCGCCGCTGGTCGCGCACCCGGTCGGGTCCGCCACGGGAGCGCCGCGCGGCCTGGCCCGCCCGGCGCGTCCCGCGCTGCCGGGCCCGGCGTACGGCCCCGGCGGGCCCTC
>NZ_JBEYYT010000653.1:0-3954 GCF_040645715.1 Spirillospora sp. NPDC046719
CGCCGCGCCGGTGGCGTCGCGGGAGGTGCGGTTCGCGCTGGTCCGGGTCCGGATCGAGCTGGGCGACCTGGACGTCGCCGCGCGGCTGCTGGGGGAGCTGGAGGCCGAGCAGCCCGACGACTGGCGGGTCGACTGGTACCGGGGCGCCCGCGCGCTGGCGGACGGCCGCGCCGCCGACGCCGCCGCCGTGTTCTCCGACCTGTACGACCTGATGCCGGGCGAGCAGGCGCCGAAGCTCGCGCTCGGCTTCTGCAAGGAGCTGCTGGGCGAGCACGTGGCCGCCGGGCGCTTCTACGCGACGGTCTGGCGCACCGACCCGACGCACGTCAGCGCCGCGTTCGGGCTGGCCCGCGCGTACCTGGCGGGCGGCGACCGGGGCAGCGCGGGACGCGTGCTGGACTCGGTGCCGCGCATCTCCAGCCACTACCTGGCCGCGCAGCTCGGCGCGGTCGGGGCGGCGGTGCGGGGGCGTCCGGCCGGGGAGCTGAACGCGGCGGCGCTGGTGGAGGCGGGGCGGCGGCTGCGGTCGCTGCGGCTGGACACCGAGCGGTACTCGGCGTTCGTCGCGGAGGTGCTGGAGGCCGCGCTCGGCTGGCTGCGCGCCGACCGGACCCCGGCGCAGCTGCGACCGGAAAAGGACATCCTCGGCATCCCGCTGGAAGAGCCTCGACTGCGGGCGAAGCTGGAGGAGACTTACCGGGTGCTCGCCAAGCTCGCGGACGGACCGGGACACCGCCACGCGATGGTGAAGCGCGCCAACGCCGTCCGCCCGAGGACGCTGTTCTGACGATGATCGGGCACGGGAACGCGGCGCGCGGGGACGCCGCCTGCCTCGACTGCGGGAGCTGGGCCGTCACGGCGGACGGCTTCTGCGAGCGGTGCGGGCTGCGGCAGCCGGGCGCCGACGAGCACGCCGAGGCGCACCTGGTGGTGGACGGGCGGCCCGCGCTGGGCGCCGGCATCAGCGACCCGGGGCTGCGCCGCGTCCGCAACGAGGACGCGTTCGCGCTGGCGGCGCTGCCGCACGGGGCGTGCGGGGTCGTCTGCGACGGGGTCGCGACGGCGCCGGGGTCGCGGGAGGCGGCGCGCGCCGCGGCGCAGACGGCGTCGGCGGTGCTGCTCGACCGGATCGCGGCGGGCGCGGCCCCCGACGAGGCGACGCGGGAGGCCGCCGGGCGGGCGGGCGAGGCCGTCGCGGCCCTCGCCGACGCCGACGGCCCCGGCCCGGCCTGCACGTTCGTCTCGGCGGTCGTGGCGGCGGACCGGGTCACGATCGCCTGGCTCGGCGACAGCCGCGCCTACTGGCTGTCGGCGGCGGAGTCGTTCCCGCTGACCACGGACGACTCGTGGGCGGTGCGGGCGGTCGCGCGGGGCGAGCTGACCGCCGACGCGGCCTGGACGGACCGCCGCGCGCACATGCTGACGGCGTGGATGGGGGCGGACGCGGGCGCGTTCGAGGCGCACGTGGCCGCGTTCGAGCCGGACGGCCCGGGACTCGTGCTGATGTGCAGCGACGGGCTGTGGAACGATCTCCCGGACGCGGCGGCGCTGGCGTCGGTCGCGCTCGGCGGGGCGGGCGGTGAGGCGGGGCCGCTGGGGGCGGCGCGGCGGCTGGTGCGGGCGGCGCTGGACGCGGGGGGACACGACAACGTGACGGTGGTGGTCATCGAGTTCCCGCCGCCCGACCCGACGAGGGAGCCCGGCAGATGAGCGAACGTCCCGAGTTCACGATCCGCGTGGACCAGAACCCCTACCTCCCGGCGGGCGGCCGCGAGATGCACGCCATCGTGACCGTCGAGTCCCGCGCGGACGGCGACACCGGACCGCCCGCCGAGGGCGGCGCCGCGGAGGTCATCATCATCGACACGTCCGGGTCGATGTCGTACGGCGGCAAGATGGCCGCGGCGCGGCGCGCGGCGAAGGCGGCCGTCGAGGTGCTGCGGGACGGGGTGCGGTTCGCGGTCGTCGCGGGCGCGAACCGGCCGCGGATGATCTACCCGCAGGGGGAGCGGCTGGTCGAGGCGAGCGCGTCGACGCGGCGCAGCGCGGCGAACGCGGTCGCGCGGCTGGACGCGGCGGGCGGCACCGCGATCGGGTCGTGGCTGCGGCTGGCGGACCGGCTGTTCGAGGGGCAGGACGGCCTCGTCAAGCACGCGATCCTGCTGACCGACGGCAAGAACCAGCACGAGAGCGCCGAGGAGCTGGACGCGGCGCTGCGGCAGTGCACCGGGCACTTCCTGTGCGACGCGCGCGGCGTCGGCACGGACTGGGAGGTCGCCGAGCTGCGCAAGATCACCTCGGCGCTGCTGGGCGGGTTCCTGGACGTCCCCGACCCGAAGGACCTGGAGGCCGACTTCCTCGCGATGACGCGGGCGGCGATGGGCAAGCAGCTCGCGGACGTGGCGCTGCGCGTGTGGACGCCGCAGAACGCGGAGCTGCGGTTCCTCAAGCAGATGGTGCCGACCGTGGACGACCTGACGGCCCGGCGGGCGGAGTCGGGGACGCAGACCGTCGACTACCCGCTCGGCGCGTGGGGCAGCGAGAACCGCGAGTACCACCTGTGCGTGGAGGTCCCGCCGGGCGACATCGGGCGGCAGATGCGCGCGGCGTGGGTGAAGCTGATCGCGCCGGGCGCGGGCGGCGAGGCCGAGCGGGTGCTGGCGTCCGGGAACGTCCTCGCCGAGTGGACCGACGACGAGGCCCGCTCGACGCGGATCAACGGGCGGGTCGCGCACCACACCGGGCAGTCGGAGCTGGCCGACGCGATCCAGGAGGGGCTGGAGGCCCGGCGCGAGGGCGATGAGGACACCGCGACGGCCCGGCTCGGCCGCGCCGTGGTGCTCGCCCGCGAGGTCGGCAACGAGCAGATCGCGGGCCTGCTCGACAAGGTGGTGGACGTCATCGACCCGGCGACGGGGACCGTCCGGCTGAAGTCGGACGTGTCGAAGGCGGACGAGATGTCGCTCGACACCCGCTCGGTGCGGACCGTCCGGACGGCCCGGACGCGCAAGGACGACGCGCCGCCGCCCAGGGCCCCCGGCGAGCCGCCGAGCGCGCCGCCGAGCGAGCCCCCGAGCGCCCCGCCGGGTACGCGGCCGGGCACGCCGCCGGACGAGGCCGGGAGCTGAGGCCATGCCGGTCTGCGCGAACGGGCACGTGTCCGCCGCCGACGACTACTGCGACGTGTGCGGCGACCTCATGGAGGGGGCGCCGCGCGCGGAGTTCACCATGGTCGAGCACGGCGCCGTCTCGATCGCCGACCCCGCCGGGGCGGGAGCGGCCTCCCGCCCGGCGCCGGAGGAGGCACCGGAGTCCGAGGAGTGCCCCGACTGCGGCACCCCCCGCAGCGGCCGGTTCTGCGAGAACTGCGGCTACGACTTCGCGACCAGCACCGCCCAGGCCGGCGAGGCCCCCGACGAGGTCCCCGGACCGGCGCCGCAGGCCCCCGCGCGCTGGCACGCGGTGGTCACGGCCGACCGCGACTACTACGCCTCGGTGATCGCGCAGGAGGGCCCCGACTCGGCGTCGCTGGAGTTCCCGCCGTACTGCCCGGAGCGCCGCGTCCCGCTGCGCGGCGAGCAGATCCGGATCGGCCGGCGCAGCGCGTCCCGCGCGACCGTCCCGGAGATCGACCTCGGCGGCCCGCCCGAGGACCCCGGCGTCTCGCACCTGCACGCGGTGCTGCTCGCCCGGCCCGAGGGCGGCTGGCTGCTCGTCGACCCCGGCTCCACCAACGGGACGACGGTGAACGGCGGCGCCGACCCGATCGCGGTGAACACGCCGGTCCCGCTCGGCGACGGCGACCGCGTCCACGTCGGCGCCTGGACGACCATCACCCTGTCCCTTCAGGAGGGCCCGCCATGACGATGACGCCCGCGCAGCCGGCGGCGCCGCCCGGCGCCCGCCCTCCCGGGACGCCGGCGCCCCCGCCCGGCGCGGACGCCGTGCCCGCCG
>NZ_JBEYYT010000654.1:0-3953 GCF_040645715.1 Spirillospora sp. NPDC046719
GTTGGTGCGGGTGGGGGTGTGGGGGGGGGGGGCCGCGGACGCCCGGCCGGCGAACGCGCCGCGGTAGCGCGCCGCCGGGTGGTCGGCGGGCAGCAGCGGCGACGACGCGCCGGACAGCGCCTCGCGGAGCGTGCGGCCGGGCGCCTTCTCGCTGACGCGGCCCCGCTCGGCGAGGACGGGCGTCACGTACTCGCCGAACGCCCGGTAGTCCTCGATGGCGACCGCTCCGGCGATGTTGAAGCCGTCGAGCCCCGACTCGTCGGCGAGCGCTTCGAGCCGGTCGGCGACCGTCGCGCCGCCGCCGACGATGGGCCGCCCGTAGCCTCCGACGCCGTCCGGGGACCCGAACACGTCGCGGAGCGACCACGAGGTGCCGGGGACGTCCTTGGTCAGGCTCGCGAGGATCGACCGGTTGCTCTCGGTCTCGATGTACTCCAGCGGCGCGTCGAGGTCGTACTGCGCCCAGTCGATGCCGGTGATGGCGGAGAAGTGGGCGATGGCGCCCTCGACGCTGCGGTAGCGCTGGTAGTCGCGCAGCTTGGCGTGGGCGGCCTCGTCCGTCGCGTCCGCGATGACGGTGACCAGGCCGACGAACCGGATCGCGTCCGGCCCCCGTCCCTCCAGCGCCGCCAGCCTCCTGATCTCCTCGATGTTGCGGCGCAGCGCCACCGGCTCGATCCCGGCCACGAACACCACCTCGGCGTTGCGGGCGGCGAACGCGCGCCCGCGCGGCGACGAGCCCGCCTGGAACAGCACGGGCGTGCGCTGCGCCGACGGCTCGGACAGGTGCGCGCTGGGCACGGAGAAGTACTCGCCGGAGTGGCCGATCGCGTGCACCTTCGACGGGTCGGCGTAGACGCCGCGCTCGCGGTCCTTGACCACCGCGCCGTCGTCCCAGGACCCCTCCCAGAGCTTGTAGGTGACGTCGAGGAACTCCTGCGCGAGCTCGTAGCGCCGGTCGTGGGGCAGCTGGCGGTCGAGGCCGAGGTTGCGCGCGGCGCTGTCGAGCTGGGACGTGACGATGTTCCAGCCGATCCGCCCGCGGGTGAGGTGGTCGAGCGTGGTGAACTTGCGGGCCAGTAGGTACGGCTGCTCGTAGGTCGTCGACACCGTGACGCCGATGCCCAGGGTGCGGGTCGCCGCGGCGATCGCGGACACCACCAGCAGCGGATCGTCCAGGGGCGTCTGGACGGCGTCGGTGAGCGCCCGGTCGGCCGACCGCTCGTAGGTGTCGAGTTGGCCGAGCGCGTCGGCGAGGAACAGCGCGTCGAAGCCGCCGTCCTCCAGCACCCGGCCGAGCTCGACCCAGTAGCCGACGTCGGTGTAGTCGCGCGCCGCCGGCGAGTGGCGGCGCCACAGGCCGAAGGCGATGTGGCCCGCCGTGCTCATCTCGACGGCGTTGAGGATGAGCGGACGCGTGGTCATGAGGTCTCCTTGGCTTCGTGCGCGGCGCCGATCGGGAGGACGGCGTCGAGCAGGGCGCGGGTGGCCGGATGGCGGTCCTCGGCGGACAGGTCGTCCACCGGGAAGGTCTCGACGAGCGACCCGTGGCGCATCACGCCGATGCGGTCGCAGACCGACTCGATCACCGCGAGGTCGTGGCCGATGAACAGGTAGGTGAGGCCGAGCTCGTCCTTCAGGTCGAAGAGCAGGTCCAGGATGCTCGCCTGGGTCGACACGTCGAGGGCGGACGTGGGCTCGTCGAGGACGAGCAGGTCGGGCTCCAGCGCGATGGCCCGCGCGATGCTCACCCGCTGGCGCTGCCCGCCGGAGAACTCGCGCGGGTAGCGGTCGGCGTGCGCGGCGTGCAGGCCGACCAGCTCCAGCGCGCGGGCCGTGAGGGCGGCGGCCTCCCGGCGGTTCGCGGCCTTCCCCAGCCGGACGAGCGGCCGGGCGATCTGGTCGCCCGCCTTGAGCCGGGGGTTCAGGGCGGTGGCCGCGTCCTGGAAGACGTACTGGAAGCGGCGCCGCAGGTCGCGGCGGCCCCGGGCGTCCGCGGCGGCGACGTCCGCGCCATCGAACAGGACCGACCCGGCGGTGGGCCGGAGCAGGGCGCCGGAGAGCCGGGCGAGCGTCGACTTGCCCGACCCGGACTCGCCGATGAGCCCGAACGTCTCGCCGCGCCGCACGCTCAGCGAGACGTCGCCGACGGCGCGGACCACGGACCGGTGGCGTCCGGTCCCGAAGCCGCCGACGGCGAACTCCTTCGACACGCCCCGCAGTTCCAGGATCGCCTCGCCGGAGGACGCGCCGCCGGGCCGCGCCCCGCCGGCGCGCCGGGCGGCGGGCGGGCGGCGGCCCGCGCCCGGCCGGCCCCGCCCGATCTCGGGCACCGACTCGATGAGCGACCGCGTGTAGGGGTGCGACGGCGCGCCGAGCACCCGCCGGGTCTCCCCCACCTCGACGATCGCGCCCTCGCGCATCACCGCGACGCGGGAGCCGGTGTGCGCGACCACGCCGAAGTCGTGGGTGATCAGCAGCACCGCCGTCCCGGTCTCGGCGGACAGGCCGAGCAGCAGGTCGAGGATCTGCTTCTGCACGGTGGCGTCCAGCGCCGTCGTCGGCTCGTCGGCGATGAGCAGGTCCGGGCCGGACAGCGCGGCGAGCGCGATCATGACGCGCTGCCGCATGCCGCCGCTCAGCTCGTGCGGGTAGGAGCGCAGGACGCGGTCCGGGTCGGGGATGCCGACCCGCTCCAGCCAGCCGCCCGCGACCCGTGCCGCCTCGCTCCGGGAGACGCCCAGGTGCAGGCGGGCGGTGTCGCCGAGCTGGCCGCCGACGGCGAACGAGGGATCGAGCGAGGTGACGGGGTTCTGGAAGATCATTCCGATGCCGGAGCCGCGGTGGGCGTTGAGCCGCCGCTCCGGCAGCCCGACCAGCTCGGTGCCGCGGAAGCGGACGCTGCCCGCGGTGACGCGGGCGCCGCGGGGCAGCAGCCCGAGGATCGCGGCGGCCGTCACGCTCTTGCCCGATCCGGACTCGCCGACGAGCGCGAGCACCTCGCCCTCGCCGATCTCCAGGTCGACGCCCCGCACCGCCTCGACCCGGGCGCCGGGCAGCGCGAACTCGACGCTGAGGCCCTGCACGGTGAGCACGGCGTTCATTTCCGACCTCCGGGGTCTCGTGGCGCGGTCATGGCCGGGATCACGGGTTCAGGACGTCGCGCAGGCCGTCGCCGAGCCAGTTGAAGGCCAGCGAGACCAGCAGGACGGCGGCGGCGGGGAACGTGGCGACGCCGGGGCTGCCGGTGACCAGCACCTTGGCGCCCTCGGAGATCATCCGACCCCAGTCCGCGTCGGGCGGCTGGACGCCGAGGCCGAGCGCGCTGAGGCTGGCGGTGAAGACGATGTTCACCCCGACCAGGCTCGTCCCGTAGATCACGACGGACGAGGCGAGGTTGGGCAGCACCTCGGTGCACACGAGGGCCGCCTCGGAGGCGCCGAGCGAGCGCGCCGCCTCGACGTAGTCCTTCTCGCGCTCGACCCGGGCCTCGGCGAAGACGATCCGGGCGACGTACGGGACGGCGCCGAACACGACGGTCCCGGCCAGCACCCACGCGCCCGGCCGGACGACCGCGGCGAGCGACAGGGCCACCAGGATCACCGGGAACGCGAACATCAGGTCGACGAGCCGCATCAGCGCCCCGGACGCGCGGCGCCCCGCGAACGCGGCGAACAGCCCCACGGCCGTCCCGGCGACCAGGGCGGCCGTGACCGACGCGACGGACACGACGAGCGCGGTCCGGCCGCCGTAGACGAGGCGGCTCAGCACGTCCCGGCCCTGCTCGTCCGTGCCGAGCAGGTGCCCCGCCGATCCGGCGGGCGCCAGGACGCTCTCGGCGTCGGCGGCGTTCGGGTCGTGCGGCGCCAGCCACGGGGCGAGCACCGAGACCGCGACGACGACGGCGATCACGGCGAACCCGAGCACGGCCTGCCGGTCGCGCGCGAACCGCG
>NZ_JBEYYT010000655.1:0-3951 GCF_040645715.1 Spirillospora sp. NPDC046719
CTCTCTGAGTGCTTTTTTTATGATATAATAGAAAAAAACAAATGAGGTAAGAGATGAAAATTCGTGGATTTGAAGTGGTAACTAAATATAAAAATGCTGGAATTAATATACCAAAACGTTCAACTGAACATTCAGCAGGTTATGACATTGAAGCAGCTGAAACCGTTAGTTTTGCGCCAGGGGAAATTAAATTAATTCCAACAGGCTTGAAGGCCTATATGCAGGCAGGTGAAGTGCTTTACATGTATGACCGTTCATCAAATCCTCGTAAAAAAGGCTTGGTTTTAATCAATTCAGTAGGTGTTATTGACAAGGATTACTATAATAATCCTGATAATGAAGGGCATATGTTTATGCAGATGCGTAATTTCACTGATGAAGAAGTCGTAATTGAAAAAGGGGAGCGCGTGGTTCAGGGAGTCTTCATGCCTTTCTTGGTCGCTGATGGTGATGAAAATCAAGAAAAAGAAGAACGGACTGGTGGATTTGGGTCAACAGGAGCTTAATTCAAATTAAAGTAATTTAAGAAGCGCAATAGCGCTTTTTATTTTTGCGAACAGAAGCTTTTAAAGCCTATTCATATTACCTGTGTTATAAATCTTATGTTTGTCACAAGCAAACTGCTAGGATATCTGTAGATGCTTTATTGCTCTGAGGAAGATACTATAGCAATCTTAAGTTTCACTTGCTTATAAATTAGGCGAAAGCTAGTAAGACGAAATATTGTTTAGCCTTAGTAGCTATGCTATAATAGTATTATGAATAAACTGCGTATCCTTCATTTGAATGATTTACACTCTCACTTGGAACGTTTCCCTGTGATTGAGCGTTTTTTTGCTGAAAAATCACATGAAGAAGTTGAAAGTTTGTCTTTCGACTTGGGTGACAATGTGGATCGGGTTCATCCTTTGACGGAGGCAACAGAGGGACAATTTAATGTTGAATTGATGAATCGTTTAGATTTGACGGCGGCGACAATAGGTAATAATGAGGGATTAGGACTGACACATGAGATGCTTTCTCATCTCTATGATGAAGCTAATTTTCCTGTTCTCTTGTCAAATTTGGCGACAAATTTTGCACAATCTGAGCCTTTGATAGTCACGACTTCATTTGGCTTACGAATTGGATTAATTGGTTTGACAGCCCCTTATGTTCTTGCTTATCCACAGGCGGGCTGGGAATTGTCAGACCCTTTTGTGGTTTTACGCCGGCGCCTGCGGGCGGGGAGGTTCCGGGCGGGGGCGGGTTCAGCGTGCATGGTGCTTCTCCCTGGGGGGTGGGAAACGCGAGCCGGGGAAGTCTGAAATTGACCGTTTTCAGACTTTGGTTACTGGATGGTAGGCGGGGGTGACGCCCGTCACAAGGGCGATGCGGGAAGATTCTCTGCAGCACCAGGCGGAGGGCGCGGAGTGACGGGCAGGATCACCCCCGGAGCGGGCCGGTACCGGGGCATGGACGCGGACGAGCGGCGGGCCGAGCGGCGCCGCCGGTTCCGCGAGGCGGGCCTGGAGATGTTCGGCGCCGGCCCGGGGTACCGGGGCACCAGGCTCGCCGACCTGTGCAGAACGGCCGGGCTCTCGACGCGCCAGTTCTACGAGGAGTACCGCACCCTCGAAGACCTCCTGGCCGACCTGCACCTGTACGTCAACGACGTCGCCGAGCGGGCCGTCGTCGAGGTGCTCCCCCGCGTCCAGGACCGGTCACTGCCCGAGCGCATCACCGCGATGCTGCACGCCTACGTCCAGGGGGCCACCTCCGACCCGCGGCACGCCCGCATCGCCTACGTCGAGATCATCGGTGTCAGCCCGCGGATGGACCGCCAGCGCCTCGAACGCCGCGCCGTCTGGATCGACTTCATCGGCCGGACCGCGGACCAGGCCGTCGAGCGCGGCGAGATGCCGCCGGGCAACTACCGCATCGCCGCCACCGGTTTCATCGGCGCCGTCAACGGCCTCATGCACGACTGGGTCGTGGGGTGGGTCGACGCGACCCTGGAGGAGATCGCCGACGAGCTCCTGCAGATCCTGCTGGGCCGATACAAGATCACGCTCTGAGGGCGCCGGTGCGGGCGCGGAGATGGCCGTGTCCGGCCGTCCTGGCTTGACCGGCCGCGCGCGTTGGCGGTCGAGCATGGCGATATGCGACGTTGACGGAGGTCGGCCGCGGGCCGGCCTGTTCCGAGGACGGCGAGTGGGGGCCGAGTGATGGACGGCGGGCCGCCCGGCGGCCGGGAACCGCGCTTCGAGATCCGTTTCTGCGCCGCCGAGGGCGGGGCGCGGATCGCCTACGCCACGGTCGGCGACGGGCCCCTGCTGATCGTCCCTCCCGCCTGGATCAGCCACCTGGAACTGCTCTGGCAGGACCCGGCCGTCCGCGCGTTCCTCGTCCCGCTGGCCGCGCGCCGGACGGTGGTGCTGTACGACAAGCCCGGCTGCGGGCTGTCCGATCCGTGGCCAGGCCGCCAGACGCTGGACACCGACGTGCAGGTGCTGCGGACGGTCGCCGGCCATCTGCGGCAGGACACCTTCGACCTGCTGGGCGTGTCGACTGCGGCGGCGACGACGCTGGCGTTCGCCGTACGGCATCCGGAGCGCGTCGGGCGCCTGGTCGTCTACGGCGGTTACGCCGACGGCCGGCAGGTCGCGTCCCCGCAGGTCCGGACGGCTCTGCTCGGCATGGTGCGCGCCCACTGGGGGCTCGGCTCGGACGTGCTGGCCGACATCTTCATGGCCGACGCCGACGCCGACAGCAGAAGGCATTTCACGCGGCTGCAGCGAGGCACGGCCACCGCGGAGTTCGCCTGCGAGCTGCTGGACCAGTGCTACGACGCACGCGTGGTGGACGAGCTGGACAGGGTCGTCACGCCGACCCTGGTGCTGCACCGGCGCGGTGACCGGGCGATCCCGTACCGGCTCGGGCGGGACCTGGCCGCGCGGATCCCCGGCGCGCGGCTGACGACGCTCCCCGGCCGCGGCCACTTCCCCTGGTCCGGGGACTCCGCGCCGCTGGTCCGCGCCGTCCTGGAGTACCTGGGCGAGACCGCGAGCCCGCCCCCGTGGCACGGCCCGCGGTCCATGGACGATGTGCTCACTCCCCGGCAGCTCCAGGTCGCGGCCCTGGTCGCGGACGGGCTGAGCAACCGCCAGATCGCCCGGCGCCTCGGGATCAAGGAGCGCTCCGCCGAAGGCCACGTCGAACGGATCCGCCAGCGGCTCGGCGTCCGCTCCCGCGCCCAGATCGCCGCCTGGTGGGCCCGGCGCGACCGCTGAGGTAGCGGACTCGGGTAGCGCGCTGGCGTATTTCCCCGCCTGACAGGACGCCGCGCCCCGTCGGATCCTTCAGAGGCCGCCGCGCCCGCCACCAGGACGGCCGGCCTTCCCATCGGCGGCATCGACGTTCGAGGAGCGGCACATGCCCGACGCCAGCACCCTGCCGGCACTGAGCCCGAACCCGGTACGCGGGCGCCTGAACTCGGCGTTCTTCGCGCTGACGGCCGGCTACACCGACCGGCGGCTCGCCGGGCACAAGCGGCGGATCCTCCCCCGGGCCGGCGGCGTCGTCGCCGAGATCGGCGCCGGCAACGGCCCGAACCTGCGCTACCTGCCGCCGGAGACGACCGTGCACGCCATCGAGCCGAACCCGTACTTCCATCGGCGGCTGACGCGCACGGCCGCCGTCCGCGGCATCGACCTGACCATCCATCCGGTGCCGGGCGAGGCGATCGACCTGGAGGACGCGAGCGTGGACGCCGTGATGTGCACGTGGGTGCTCTGCAGCGTCCACGACCCGGCCCAGGTGCTCCGGGAGGTCCACCGGATCCTGCGGCCCGGCGGCCGGTTCGCGTTCATCGAGCACGTCGCCGCGCCGCACGGCCCCGGGCGGGGCGGCCCGCGGGTGGTGCGCCGGCCGGGGCGGGGGGGGTTGGAGGGGGGCCGCCCCGACCCGGGC
>NZ_JBEYYT010000656.1:0-3947 GCF_040645715.1 Spirillospora sp. NPDC046719
CGAACCCTTGGCCGCGGGCGCCTTCGCCGCGCCCTGCCGCGTGCTCCGGCCCTTCTTGCCGGCCGGCGCCGTCCTCGCGGACGACCCCGTCTCGCCGGACGGCGCCGTCTCGCCAGAGGGCACCGCGCCCTTTCCCGCGCCGGCCATGGTGGCCTCCTCAGCGCTGATCGCCTCGACAGGCAGTGCGGGCAGCATAAGTCCCCTTTCGCGGGCCGGGTAAACACCCTGGGTCGGTTACCGACCGCTTATGCCCGGCGCCCGCTCACAAGGAAACTCCAGCGAATAGCAGGAGATCGCAAAGGAACCTCGTCACCGGGGCCGGTCCCCGGCGAGCCCCCGCGAAACGCGATAACGGGAAGAGGACGGTGGCCGCGTGCGTTAGAGTCGTGACGAGCAGTCTTGTGGCAGGCGCTGATGGGGACACCTGCCGCCGAACGCGGCCATGAGCGACCCGGGGACGGTGCGAGCCCGGGGGCGAGCCCGGCGGCCTGATCACCCCGGAGCCGCCGGAAGAACCGCCCCGGACCTCCCGTCCGCGGGCCCAGTAGACCCGGCAGCCGAGACTCGAACGAAGCGGGCCGCGCATGTCCGGGCGACCGGGCGCGCGGTCAAGGAGGGTGGTACCGCGGGTCCCCGCTCGGCCGGTCCGGGCAGGCGTCTCGTCCCTCCGGTCCACGTGCCGAGTTACGCGTCGATCCGGAGGTCCGCCCAAGTGAGCCGTAGTTTCCGGCCGCTGCCCGCGCAGGTCGATCTGCCCGCCATGGAGCGGGACATGCTGCGCCGCTGGCGGGAGAGCAAGGTCTTCGAGCGGTCCCTGGAGCGCACCGCGTCCGGGACCCCCTGGGTCTTCTACGAGGGCCCGCCCACCGCGAACGGCATGCCCGGCGTCCACCACGTCGAGGCGCGCGTGTTCAAGGACATCTTCCCGCGCTTCAAGACCATGAAGGGCTACCACGTCCCCCGGAAGGCCGGCTGGGACTGCCACGGCCTGCCCGTCGAGGTCGCCGTGGAGAAGGAGCTCGGCCTCACCGGCAAGAAGGACATCGAGGAGTACGGCGTCGCGGAGTTCAACGACCGCTGCCGCGAATCGGTCCTGCGCCACGTGGACGCGTTCGAAGAGATGACCGAGCGCATGGGCTACTGGGTCAACACCGACCAGGCGTACCGGACGATGGACCCCGAGTACGTCGAGGCCGTCTGGTGGTCCCTCAAGCAGGTCTTCGACAAGGGCCTGCTGTTCCGCGACTTCCGCATCACCCCGTACTGCCCGCGCTGCGGCACCGGCCTGTCCGACCACGAGCTGGGCCAGCCCGGCGGGTACGAGACGGTGTCGAGCCCGTCGGTGTACGTGCGGATGCCGGTCACGTCCGGCCCGCTCGCCGAGATGGGCGCCGCGCTGCTGATCTGGACGACGACGCCGTGGACGCTGGTGTCCAACACCGCCGTGGCCGTCCACCCCGACGTCACCTACGTCGCCGCCCGCCCCGCCGGGTCGGACGAGGTCCTCGTGGTGGCCGAGCCGCTCGTCGACCAGGTCCTCGGCGAGGGCGCCGAGCGCCTCGCGACCTACCAGGGCCGCGAGCTGGAGCGCACCACCTACCGGCGGCCGTTCGAGCTCGTCGACATCCCGGACGCGCACTACGTCGTGCTCGGCGACTACGTGACCGTCGAGGACGGCACCGGGCTCGTCCACCAGGCGCCCGCGTTCGGCGAGGACGACATGACCGTCTGCAAGAACTACGGCATGCCGATCGTCAACCCGATCGGGCCGGACGGCCGGTTCCTGCGTGAGGTCCCCCTCGTCGGGAACAAGTTCTTCAAGGACGCCGACGAGCCGCTCACCGACGACCTGCGCGCGCGCGGGCTGCTGTACCGGGGCGGCCACTTCGAGCACAGCTACCCGCACTGCTGGCGCTGCCACACGCCCCTGCTGTACTACGCGCTCCCCGCCTGGTACATCCGCACCACCCAGATCAAGGACCGGCTTCTCGAGGAGAACGACAAGACGAACTGGTTCCCCGAGACCGTCAAGACCGGCCGGTACGGCGAGTGGCTGCGCAACAACGTCGACTGGTCGCTGTCCCGCAGCCGCTACTGGGGCACGCCCCTGCCGCTGTGGGTGTGCGGCGCCGACGAGGACCACATCACCTGCGTCGGCTCCCTCACGGAGCTGGGCGAACTCGCCGGAAGCGACATGTCCGGCCTCGACCCGCACCGCCCGTACGTCGACGACGTCACGTTCCCCTGCCCGCAGTGCGGCACCGAGGCGCGCCGCGTCCCCGACGTCATCGACGCCTGGTACGACTCGGGCTCCATGCCGTTCGCCCAGTGGGGCGCGCCGCACCGCAACAACGACGTCTTCGAGAACACCTACCCGGCCCAGTACATCTGCGAGGCGCAGGACCAGACCCGCGGCTGGTTCTACTCCCTCATGGCGGTCGGGACGCTGGTGTTCGACAGGTCGTCCTACGAGAACGTCCTTTGCCTCGGCCTCATCCTCGCCGAGGACGGCCGCAAGATGAGCAAGCACCTCGGCAACGTGCTGCGGCCCATCCCGCTGATGGACCAGCACGGCGCCGACGCGCTGCGCTGGTTCATGCTCGCCAGCGGCCTGCCCTGGGCGTCCCGCCGGGTCGGCAACGCCGCCCTGGAGGAGATCGTCCGCAAGGTCCTGCTGACCTACTGGAACACCGCGTCCTTCTTCGTCCTGTACGCGAACGCGGCGCAGGCGCAGGGCAAGGCGTGGACGCCGGACCGGCTCGGTGAGGCGCCCGCGCCCGCCGACCGCCCGCTGCTGGACCGCTGGGCGCTCGCCGAGTTGCACCGCACCGTCCGCGAGGTGGACGCGTCGCTGGAGCAGTTCGACACCGCCCGCGCCGGGCGCCGCCTCGCCGAGTTCGTCGACGACCTGTCCAACTGGTACGTCCGGCGGTCCCGCCGCCGCTTCTGGGAGGGCCCCGAGACGGCCGAGGGCGCCGCGGCGTTCACGACGCTCTACGAGTGCCTGGAGACCCTCACCCGGCTGATGGCGCCGATGGTGCCGTTCATCACCGACCACGTGTGGGACGTCATCCGGCCCGAGGGCGGCCCCGATTCGGTGCACCTCGCCGACTGGCCCGCGGTGAACGAGGACCTCCTCGACGCCGACCTCACCGCCCAGATGGCCCTCGTCCGGCGGCTGGTCGAGCTCGGCCGGTCCGCGCGCGCCGCCAGCGGCGTCCGCACCCGCCAGCCGCTCGGCCGCGCGCTCGTCGGCGCCGCCGGCTGGACGGCGCTGCCCGAGCAGCTGCGCGCCCAGATCGCCGAGGAGCTGAACGTCCAGGCGTTCGAGGAGCTGTCCTCCATCGGCGGCGACCTCGTCGAGTACGAGGTCAAGCCGAACTTCCGGGAGCTCGGCAAGCGGTACGCCAAGGACACCCCGAAGGTCGCCAAGGCCATCACCTCCGCGGACCCGGCCGCGCTCGTGCACGCGCTGCGCGACACCGGCACCGCCGAGGTCGACGCCGAGGGGGTCGGCGCGGTGAGCCTGTCCCCCGGCGACGTCATCGTCACCGAGCGGCCGCGCAGCGGCTGGGCGGTGGAGAGCGCCGCGGGCGAGACCATCGCCCTCGACCTCACCGTCACCGCCGAGCTGCGCCGCGCCGGGCTCGTCCGGGAGGCCGTCCGGCTCGTCCAGGAGGCCCGCAAGGCCGCTGGGCTGGACGTCACCGACCGGATCGAGCTGTGGTGGCAGGCCGCCGGCGACGACCTCGCCGAGGCGCTGCGCGCCCACGGCGAGGAGGTCGGCGCCGAGGTGCTCGCCACGTCCGTCACCGAGGGCCGTCCCGAGGGCCTCACCGCCGGCCGCGACGACGAGCTCGGCCTGACGTACTGGCTCCGCAAGTCTTAGCCATCCCAGGGGGGCGACCCCCTGGAACCCCCGTCACGGTCGGGAGGCTGTTTCCCGC
>NZ_JBEYYT010000657.1:0-3946 GCF_040645715.1 Spirillospora sp. NPDC046719
GACGAGGCCGCCGGGCAGGGCGCGCAGGTCCGCCGGCTGGCGGCGCTGCTGGCCGCCCGCTGCCGCCGCCCGGTGACCGTCGGCTGGGGCGCCCGGCGCCCGGCGGGCGGGAATGATCGACCCGATACGGGCGTATACCTCCAGGTGACCGGGAACGCCGACCGCGACGTCCCGGTCCCCGGCCGGCACCACCGGCTCGGCGTGCTCCAGCTCGCGCGGGCGCTCGGCGACGCGCGGGCGGCGCGCTCGGACGGCCGCCCGGTCGTCCGGCTGCACCTGCAGAACCGGTGGGCGGGCCTCGCCCGGCTGCTCGACTCGGCCAGAGGCGGGTAGGACGACGGGGCGCGGCCGCGGCTCTCCGGCGACCCGGGAACGGCGACGGCGCGCCCGGGAGGGGCGAGACTGTCAGTACACGGGGTCGACACACAGGATGCGTGGTCTGATCGGATGCGAGTAGAAGTGAGGGTAGTCAAGGTGCGAGAAGAGGGGGCCGCAACGTGACCGACGCAGCCAATCCGCTCCGGGACCCGCGCGACAAGCGCCTGCCGCGGGTGGCCGGGCCGTGCGTGCTCGTGCTGTTCGGGGTCACCGGGGACCTGTCGCGCAAGAAGCTGCTCCCGGCGATCTACGACCTGGCGAACCGGGGGCTGCTGCCGCCGGGCTTCTCGCTGGTCGGTTTCGCCCGCCGCGACTGGGAGAACGAGGACTTCCGGCAGATCGCCTACGAGTCGGTGAAGGCGCACGCGCGGACCCCGTTCCGCGAGGACGTGTGGACGCACCTGTCGGAGGGCATGCACTTCGTCCCCGGCGAGTTCAGCGACCCGGGCGCCTTCGACGCGCTGTCGATGGCGGTCAAGGAGCTGGACGAGAGCCGCGGCACCGGCGGCAACTATGCGTTCTACCTGTCGATTCCGCCGAAGTTCTTCCCGCAGGTGGTCGAGCAGCTGCAGCGCAGCGGGCTGGCCGACCGCAAGGACGGCGCCTGGCGCCGGGTGGTGATCGAGAAGCCGTTCGGCCGGGACCTGAAGACGGCGCTGGAGCTGAACGACACGGTGCACCGCGTCTTCCCCGAGGAGTCGATCTTCCGGATCGACCACTACCTCGGCAAGGAGACGGTGCAGAACATCCTGGCGCTGCGGTTCGCCAACGCGATGTTCGAGCCGATCTGGAACCGCTCCTACATCGACCACGTGCAGATCACGATGGCCGAGGACATCGGCATCGGCGGCCGGGCGGGCTACTACGACGGGATCGGCGCGGCCCGCGACGTCATCCAGAACCACCTGCTGCAGCTGCTGGCGCTGACGGCGATGGAGGAGCCGACGTCCTTCAGCGCCCAGTCCGTCCGCACCGAGAAGGCGAAGATCCTGTCGTCGGTGCGGGTGCCGGGCGATCTGGAGACCTCCACCGCGCGCGGGCAGTACTCGGCGGGCTGGCAGGGCGGCGTGAGCGTCAAGGGGTACCTGGAGGAGGAGGGCATCCCGGCCGACTCCCGTACCGAGACGTACGCGGCGGTCAAGCTGGAGATCGACAACCGCCGCTGGGCGGGCGTCCCGTTCTACCTGCGCACCGGCAAGCGGCTCAGCCGCCGGGTGACGGAGGTGGCGATGGTGTTCCAGCAGGCGCCGCACCTGCCGTTCTCGCACACCGACACCGAGGAGCTCGGGCAGAACGCGCTGGTGATGCGGGTGCAGCCGGACGAGGGCATCACGGTCCGGTTCGGCTCGAAGGTGCCCGGCACCTCGATGGAGATCCGCGACGTGAACATGGACTTCGCCTACGGCGAGTCGTTCACGGAGGCGTCCCCGGAGGCCTACGAGCGGCTGCTGCTGGACGTGCTGATCGGCGACCCGCCGCTGTTCCCGCGGCAGGAGGAGGTCGAGCTGTCCTGGCGGATCCTCGACCCGATCGAGGAGTTCTGGGCGAGCCGCGGCGGCCTCGACCAGTACACGTCGGGCGGCTACGGGCCCGACAGCGCCGACGAGCTGATGGCGCGCGACGGCCGCGCCTGGAGGAGGCTCTGATGAACATCGACCTCACCGGCACCACGACGCGCCAGATCCAGGACGCGCTGACCCAGTCGCGGCACCTGATGGGCGGCCCGGCGGTCGGCATGGTGCTGACGCTGATCATCGTGACGGACGAGTCGGCGCAGTACGACGCGGTCCGCGCGGCGACGGAGGCGGCCCGCGAGCACCCCTGCCGGGTGCTGACGGTGATCTCCCGCGACCCGCGCGGGAACTCCTCGCGGCTGGACGCCGAGATCCGGATGGGCGAGACCGGCCCGGGCGAGACGGTGCTGCTGCGGATGTACGGCCCGCTCGCCGAGCACGCCGACTCGGTGGTGGTGCCGCTGCTGATGCCCGACACGCCGGTGGTGATCTGGTGGCCGGGCGGCAAGGTGCCGAAGTCGCCGTCCAAGAGCGGGCTCGGCAAGCTCGCGACGCGGCGGATCACCGACGCCTACGCGGCCCGCGACCGGCTCGGCACCCTCGCGCAGCTGGCCGGGAACTACAGCCCGGGCGACACCGACTTCACCTGGACCCGGCTGACCTCGTGGCGGTCGCTGCTGGCGGCCTCGCTCGACCAGGACCACGACGAGATCATCTCCGGCGAGGTGATGGCCGAGCCGGACAGCCCGAGCGCGGAGCTGCTGGCGGCGTGGCTGTCGATCCGGCTCGGCGTCGCGGTGGAGCGGACGGTGTCCGAGGGCCCCGGCATCACCGGCGTCCGGCTGACGACGACCGGCGGCGACATCGTGATCGACCGGCCGGACGGCCGGGTCGCGACGCTGTGCCGCCCCGGCCAGCCCGACCGGCAGGTGGCGCTGATGCGCCGCCCGATGTCGGAGCTGCTCGCCGAGGAGCTGCGGCGGCTCGACCCCGACGAGGTCTACCGGGAGGCGGCGGCCCGCTTCGCCAAGGACCTCGCGGGCGGGACGTCGGACGAGGGCGTCGCCAGCGAGCCGCTGTCGGGCACGCGGGAGGCGGCCACGACGAAGAAGGCGGCGAAGGAGGCCGAGAAGGAGGGCCTGCCCGACGCCCCGGCCTCGTCCGCGGCGAAGCCGTCCGGCGGGAAGCGGTCGTCGCGCGGCAAGTCGTCGGGGGACGCGTGACGCCCCCGGCGGTCCTGGTCCACCGCGACCAGGACCTGCTGGCCAAGGCGGCGGCGGCGCGGCTGGTGACGCGGATCGTGGACGTGCAGGCCGCGCGCGGCTCGGCGTCGGTGGTGCTGACCGGCGGCGGCGTCGGCACGGCGGTGCTGGCGGCGCTGGCCGCGACGGGCGCCCGCGACGCCATCGACTGGGGCCGGCTGGACGTGTGGTGGGGCGACGAGCGGTTCCTGCCGGCCGGCGACCCCGAGCGCAACGAGACGGGCGCCCGCGCGGCGCTGCTGGACCATGTGGACCTCGACCCGGCGCGGGTGCATCCGATGCCGGCCTCGGACGGCCCGGACGGCGACGACGTGGAGGCCGCCGCCGAGCGGTACGCCGCCGAGCTGCGCGCGGCCGCCCGTCCCGAGGACCACGGTCCCGTCCCGTCGTTCGACGTGCTGATGCTCGGCGTCGGCCCGGACGCGCACGTGGCGTCGCTGTTCCCGGAGATGTCGGCGGTGCGCGACGAGCGGCCGGTGGTGGCGGTGCACGGGGCTCCGAAGCCGCCGCCGACGCGGATCTCGCTGACGTTCCCGTCGCTGTGCGCCGCGCACGAGGTGTGGGTGCTGGCGTCCGGGGAGTCGAAGGCGAAGGCGGTGCGGCTCGGGCTGTCGGGTGCCGGGCCGGTGCAGGTGCCCGCCGCGGGCGCGCGCGGCCGCCAGAGCACGCTGTTCCTGCTGGACCGCGCCGCGGCCGCGGAGCTCCCGCCCGGGATCGAGCGGATCGCCTCACCCTGAGGCGTTGATCACGTCACGGCCGGGTGGGCGGGGGGGGGGCCGCCCCCGGCGCCCG
>NZ_JBEYYT010000658.1:0-3935 GCF_040645715.1 Spirillospora sp. NPDC046719
CCTCATCGAGGCCGCCAGGCCGGCGGATCATGCACGATGTTCGGTTGTCCGGCCGAGGCGGGTTCAGGCCGCGCGGCTCCCCGCGCCGGCCCGTACGGGCTCCCGCGTCGCGTGCGGCGAGTGGGACGCATGGGGCGCGTTCGCCAGGGCGCGGCGCCCGCTCAGGTCCGTCTCGGTCGCCAGCTGGCGCAGCCGCCGCAGCGAACGGTCGGTGATCTGCCGCACCCGGTTGTGGCTCAGGCCGTACCGGGCGCCGATCTGCGCGTAGGACAGCGGCTGGCCGTTGTCCATCCCGAAACGGGCCCGCAGGATCGCCGACTCCCGCTCGGGCAGCCGGTCCAGCAGCCGTCCGAGGCCCTCCAGGTCGTCCAGCGCCAGGATCTCCGCCTCGGGCGTCACCGCCTCCGGGTCCTCCAGCAGATCGCCCATGGGCGTCTCGCCGGCGTCGTCGACGGTCGCGTCCAGGCTCGCCGGGTCGCGCCGCCAGCGCAGCAGCTCGTCGACGTGCTCGGGTTCGGCGCCCAGCGCCCCGGCGAGCTCGTCACGGGTCGGTTCGCGGCCGAGTTCGCGGCCGAGCTGCCGCTCGGCGCGCCGCAGCCGGGAAAGCTCCTCCTCCACGTGGACGGGCAGCCGGATCGTGCGGGCCGTGTGGCTGAGCCCGCGCCCGATCGCCTGCCTGATCCACCAGGTCGCGTATGTGGAGAACTTGAAGCCGCGCCGGTAGTCGAACTTCTCCACCGCGCGCATCAACCCCAGGTTCCCCTCTTGAATGAGGTCTATGAGGGGCAACGAGTCGGTCGGGTACTTCCGGGCGATCGAGACGACCAGCCGCAGGTTGGCCTCGACGAAGCGCTGCTTGGCGCGCAGCCCCGCCGCGACCAGGTCCTCCAGCTCCTCGCGGGACGCGCCCGCGGGCGTGCGTCCCTCCTCGAGCAGCTGTTCGGCGTACAGGCCCCCTTCGATCGCCTTGGCCAGATCGACCTCCTCCTGCGCGTCGAGCAGGGGAGTACGGCCGATCCGGTCGAGGTACGCTCCGACAAGATCCTTGTCGGTGACGTCGACCCTGTCGCCCTTGGTACGGGTTGCAGCCATCCTGACCCTTCTCCGGTGCGATCTCCCTATGAGGTCAACGCTAATTACCGTCCTGTGATTCCCGAGTGCGGAATACTGCGAGGCTGGCAGCCGCTCTACCGTCCTGATACCCCGGCAGAGGAGAAACCGACATGGCGACCGTCACACTCACCGCCGAGAACTTCGACGAGGTGGCCCAAGGGGACGGCATCGTGCTGGTCGACTTCTGGGCGGAGTGGTGCGGCCCGTGCAAGCGGTTCGCGCCCGTCTTCGAGAAGTCCGCGGGCAAGCACGACGACATCGTTTTCGGCAAGGTCGACACCGAGGCCCAGCCGGAGCTGTCCGAACGCTTCGGGATCGCCTCGATCCCCACGCTGATGGCCATCCGCGACGGAGTGATCGTCTTCGCGGAGCCGGGCGCGCTGCCGGAGTCCGTGCTGGAGAACGTGATCGAGCAGGTCCGGGCCCTCGACATGGAGGACGTCCGCCGCCGCGCCGACACCTGAGCCTCCGGGACGCCCCGTCGACCTCCCGGACGCCCCGTCGACCTCCGGGACGCCCCGTCCGCGCCGGGTTGCGGGCAGGGGACGGGCAGCCGTCGCGGGCGCGGCAGGATGGCAAAGATGCGCCCCGCGGCGCCCGCCGCGGCCCGCCGATGGACGATGATGGACGGATGCTCGCCGATGTCGTCCCGTACCTGGTGTGCCCCGTCTGCGGAGGGGATCTGGCGTTGGCGGAGCGGGGACTGCTCTGCGCGTCCGGGCACGCGTTCGACATCGCGCGGCAGGGCTACGCGAATCTGCTGCCGGGAAACGCGCGGCCCGGCACGGCGGACACGCCCGAGATGGTGCGGGCCCGCGCCGAGTTCCTCGGCGCCGGCCATTTCGACGTGCTCGCCGCGCGGTTGGCCGGGAGCGTCGGGAGATCGTTGGACGGGCATTGCCTGGTCCTGGACGCCGGCGCGGGCACCGGCCACTATCTGGCCCGCATCCTGGAACGGGCACCCGACGCGGCCGGCCTCGCCCTGGACATCTCCAAGCACGCCGCCCGCCGCGCAGCGAAAGCGCATCCGCGCGCCGGCGCGGTCGTCGCGGACCTGTGGCGTCCGCTTCCGGTGCGCGACGGCGCGGCGGCGACCGTCGTGAACGTGTTCGCCCCCCGCAACGCCGCCGAGTTCCACCGTGTCCTGAGCCCGGACGGTCTGCTCTTCACGGTGACGCCGTCGCCCCGGCATCTCGGCACCCTCGTGGAGTCGCTCGGGCTGCTGTCGATCGACGAGCGCAAGACCGAGCGGATGGACGCGGCCCTGGCCGGCTACTTCAAGTTCGATTCGCGGCAGCAGATCGAGGGCGAGGCCGTCCTCACGCATGAGGAGACCGCGACCCTCGTGGGCATGGGGCCCAGCGCGCATCACGTTCCGGCGGACCGGCTGTGGGAACGGCTCAGGCCGCTACCGGATCCGCTGCCAGTTCCGCTTTCCTTCGTGCTGTCGGTCTACCGCCGGCTCGAATAGCCGTCCGCGGGGACGGGCCGGTTCCTGTTGAGCGAGTTCGAGCAGCGCCTGGGGGATCTCACCGGGCGTGGTCACCTCCCGCACACCGGGGACGTCCGCGGCATCGAAGCTGAACGACGCCGACACCGAGCGTGCGGTACCGCTGAGCAGCACCCGCTGGAGGGCCTGCCCGGCGCGGAGCCACTCGGTGCGGCCGTCCCCGCCGGTGGTCAGGACGGCGCGCTGCGCGCCCCCGTCCGGGGAGGTCGGAAGCGGGTGGAGCGCCGCGCCCTCCAAGCGCGCCGCCTCTCGGAGCTCGTTGAGGACGTGCGCCGACGGGCGTTCACCGGCCGGCGATGCCGTGGCGGACAGCGGGCGGAGCGTGGCGGCGCAGAGCAGCCGCTCCTCCCGCGTCACCCGATGCCGTCCCGCGAGGCGGACGGTGGCGAGGAGCGCGGGGCGGGCCGCGTCGGGAAGCAGCCGCACCACGGCCTCGTGACCGAGCTGGGCGGCGGTGAGCCGCAGGTTCACCAGCGCGGCCCCGCTCGCCAGGTGCAGGGCCCGGCCCGCCGGATCGCGCAGCGGCCTGAACCTGTCGGGGTCGGCGTGCAGTTCGATGAGGCCCGCGGCGACCTTGAACCGCCAGGCGTGCACGTCATGGACCGTCGGTCCCATCGTCGCGGCGACCACCAGGCGCTCCGCCGAGGCGCGGACGGTTGCGGGGACACTCACGGGCGTTCCTCCTCACCTCGGCCGGCATCGGGGACCGGCCGAACCGGGGACCGGCCGCCGCTCCGCCGGAACGGCCGGACGGGCGAGCGACTCGGGACTGCGAACGGTACCGCACTGTGACCCGGTCCACTAAGGGTGGGAAAAGGGAGGTCAACGGGCCTGACGGGGATGGTCGGAAGGGGGTGGGGGCCGGGACCGGAGCGCTTTGATTTGACGGTCTTCCGGGGGCGTCCTAATCTCTCTCTCGCCCCCAGGGATGCGGGACGCCGAGAGGCGGATCGCCCCGGGGAACCAGGACTCGGAAAAACGGTTCGGGCATCGCCCGGGCTGATGTACGATGACTGGGTCAGCCCGAGACGGGATGCAGGACGCCGCAAGGTGGCCGGCCCGGAGGGCACCTCCCGATGAACGATCATGACGGACCTTCGGTCTGTCCGGTCGTGACGCGCGGAGGATCAGGAACTTCCTCGACCGTCGAAAAGATCTTCACCGGTCAGCTTGACACCGAGGATGAACCTGGTAAGTTAGAAGGGTTGCCCCGGAGCGGGCTCGCGGAAGCGGGTCCGGCGCGGTGGGTGTCCGTTTCTTGAGAACTCAACAGCGTGTTAAAAGCCAGTGCCTTTATCGACCTGGCCGGTTC
>NZ_JBEYYT010000659.1:0-3928 GCF_040645715.1 Spirillospora sp. NPDC046719
ACGAAGTCCATCGCGAAGCGACGCCGAAGGCGCCCTTGACTTTGGAGGGGCGGCCCCGTACGCAAGCGCCACCCCACCACCCGAACACCCATTCTGCGATGAATCCATACCCGCCCTCCGATCCCTATTGGACTCCATCCGAAGTAGGTAACTCGAACTCGCTCCAATCATTGCCGTACGACAGTGCGTATCCCAATCAGTCCGCCGCCGTCACCAGTCCCGACCCCACCCCCGATCCCACCCCCGATCCCACCCTGGACCCCACACCCCGAATCCCGTCCCGATCCCACCTCGGATCCCGCCCCGCGTGAATCCACAGGCTCTCCACCACGCCGCCTGACCATCCATATGGCGCCGACCCCACCCAGCCTTAGAGATGACAAAACGCGGCTACCGGCCATTCGCGCAGCCCAACCGCCCCAAAAAAAGCGTTCGCAGCCGTGGCGGCGGGTAGAGACCGCGAAACAAAGATCACCGACGCGGCACCAGGGAGCAGAGAGAAAATGCACCGCATCGACATGGATCCGCGGATGTTCGGCGATCGGGTCGGGTATCAGCGGGCCGTCCTGATCGAGCGGCCCGAGCGGTGGCTGTTCGTCGCCGGGCATGAGGCGCGCGGTGAGGACGGCGGCATCGCCCACGCCGGTGACATCCGCGCTCAGGTCGCGCTGACGTTCCGGCGGTTGCGCGAGACGCTCGGCAAGGCCGGGTTCGTCCTCGCCGATGTCGTGCAGATCCGGTTGTTCACCGTGGACCTGCCCGCGCTGACCGCCAACTACGACGCCGTCACCGCCGAGCTCGCCGCCGGGGACTGCCGGCCCACCAGCCTTCTCGCCGGTGTCGACACCCTGTCCGACCCGGCGATGCTCGTAGAGATCGAGGCCGTCGCCGCGCGGTAGCGGGGCGACGGCGGCGCGGTCAGAACAGGGTGCCCTCGTGTTCGATGCCGCGGAGGGCGTCGTAGTCGAGCGTGACGCAGTTGATGCCGCGGTCGGTGGCGAGGACGCGGGCCTGCGGCTTGATCTCCTGCGCGGCGAAGATCCCGCGGACCGGCGCCAGGTGCGGGTCGCGGTTCAGCAGCTCCAGGTACCGCGTGAGCTGCTCGACGCCGTCGATCTCGCCGCGCCGCTTGATCTCGACGGCGACGGTGGCGCTGTCGGAGTCGCGGCACAGGATGTCGACGGGGCCGATCGCGGTCGGGTACTCGCGGCGGATCAGCGACCAGCCTTCGCCGAGCGTGGTGATGTGCTCGGCGAGCAGCTCCTGCAGGTGCGCCTCCACGCCGTCCTTCTGCAGGCCCGGGTCCAGCCCCAGCTCGTGGCTGGTGTCGTGGAGGATCTCCTCGATGGTGAGGATCAGCCGCTCGCCCGACTTGCCGTGCGTGACCGTCCAGCGGGCGATCGCGCCGTTCTCCTCGTACGGCTCCTCGCGCAGGGAGCACGGCGGGTTCATCCAGTTCAGCGGCTTGTAGGCGCGGTCGTCGGCATGGATGCTCACGCTCCCGTCCGACTTGATCAGGACGAGCCGGGGGGCCATGGGCAGGTGGGCGGTGAGCTTGCCGGCGTAGTCGACGCTGCAGCGGGCGATAACGAGACGCACGTTGCCCAACCTTAGTTCCGCCGTGGACCCCGCGTGGCCGTCATGCGAGACCCGCGTACCTGCGGCACTCGTCGCGGTCGGTGGGCAGGCCCCACTCCTGCAGGATCTCCGTGAGGTTGCCCCACCGCCAACTGGTGTCCGGGAGTTCGGCGATGACCCGGATGGTCCACCTTTGGACGTCCGTGAGGTCGGGGTAAGGCGGCAGGGGCGCGGACGGGGTGCGGAATGCCAGCCGGAGCGCGACGGCGGCCATGGGGAAGGACGCGTCGTCGGACGTGCGGGACAGCCCGTCGAGGACGGCGCCGACGGCCTCGTCCGGCGGGTCGGCCATTCCGGCGATGGCGGCGGCCGAGTAGAGGCGCAGGTCGCCGTTCATGAACGCGACGGGCCCGCCGGGCATGCCGGGCGGGTCGACGCAGGCGGCGGCGAGTTCGGCGATGACGGGCGGGTCGGTGACGTCCAGGCGGAGGAGCGCGATGGCGGCGGCCCAGCGGGGGAGCGGCTCGGTGCCGGACAGGTGCTCGCGGAGCCGGGGGATCAGGTCGCGGCCGTCGAGGAGGCCGGTGGAGACGAGGGCGTTGGCGGTGACGGCCGGGTCCTGCTCGGTTTCGAGCAGTTCCCGTAGTGCGGGAAGCGACGCGGCGGCCTCCTCCGGGAACCAGCCGAGCGTGTACGCGGCGGCGGCGCGGACGAAGGTGTCGTCGTCGGCGAGCAGGTCGCGGACGAGAGGGAGCCCGGCCTGGACGGCGTCGTAGGCGGCGAGTTCGGCCTCGGCGTTCATCAGGGCGTCGGCGAAGTCGAAGTGTTTGCACCGGAGTTCCCTGGACCGGCGTTCCCGGGGGTCAGCGGCCTCGGCGACCCAGGCGTCCAGGCGGCGTTTCTCCTCGGCGGCGTCGGAGGCGCGCAGCCGGGCGACCTCGCTCCGCCATCCGGCGATGTCGACGCCTGCGGGCAGGTGCGACTCGTCGGAGCCGATCGCCATCCCGGTCGCCAGGTACAGCGGGTCGTCGCGGTCGGGGGTGGTGGGCTCGGCAGCGAGGGCCAGCAGGAACGGCACTGCGGGCCCGGACGCCGGATAGCGGCTGCCCTGGTGGTAGATGCTCGCATAGAGGGTGTGCAGCGCGTTCTGGCGCTCCTCCTGGTCCGGCGTGCGGAGCGTCCGAAGCAAGGCCGGGACGTCGTCCGCGTAGCCGTAGGCGTGGCGGAGGCCAGCCCAGTCGACGTCGTCGAGCCCTGCCAGGAGTTCGTCCATGGCGCGGGATTCTGCCAGCCGTGTCCGACATCCCCGCTGACCTGGATAAGAGCGTCTAAGACCCCGGTAAGGCCGGATATAGGGCGTCGTCCCGATGCCCGGGTGGGGGCCTTAGGACGAACCTCTTGGATGTCGGGTCGTTGCCGCGGCCCGCGACGAAGGAGGGGGCCGTGTACCACCACGACATCATGCGGTCGATCATGCGGGAGCGGGCCGGCGAGCGGCGCGAGGAGGCGCGGGCGGCGCGGAACGCGGCGCTGGCGCGGCGGGCGCGCGAGTTCTGGGAGGAGCGGGCGCAGCGGGGCACACGCCCGGTGCGGCGCATGTCCGGGCGGCGCGGAGCGGCGCCGGCCGGCTGACGGCCGGCGTCCATGAACCGGCACCGAAGACCGACACAGAAGACGGCCGCCGACCGGGCGGGGATCGGGGGATCCGCCCGCCGGCGGCCGAGGGTCTCATATGGCCCATGTAAGGATCGCTGTCAAGCCTGGAATTGTCGGGATGCCGTGATTAGCGTCGCGGGTGGTGGGTTTCATCCGTCTGCGAAAGGACCCCCGCGATGTCCCTCGACGTGTCCCCGGAACTCCTCGAGACGGCTCGGCAGGGCGAGATCGGCGACAGGGAGTTCGTCGAATGCATCAGGACGTCCCTCCCGTACGCCTGGGAGATGATCAGCGGTCTGGTGGCGCGGCTGCAGGTGGACGGCGGCGAGTTCGCCGACAACCTGACGCCGCCGCCGGACGAGCGGGCCCGCGGCCAGTTGCTGCGCGTGCTGGCGAGCGACGCGATGCGTGGAACGCTGGAACGCTACTTCGGAGTGAAGCTGGCGTTCCAGAACTGCCATCGGGTCGCGGTCTTCCCGTCCGGTGATTCGGCGGCGTACCGCACGTTCGTGACGCCGCGCGAGCAGATCCTGAACCAGTCTCCGGAACTGCGCGACTGCTGAATCGGCCCCTGCCGAATCGGGCCCCGCCGGCCCGGGCACGGCAGAATCGGGCGCGGCCGAACCGAGCGCTGAATCCGCCGCCGGATCGGCTCCGAGGTGCCGTGGACGCGCCGCCCTTCGCGAAGGGCGGC
>NZ_JBEYYT010000660.1:0-3922 GCF_040645715.1 Spirillospora sp. NPDC046719
AGCCGCTCGGCGCCCCGCCGTGGACGCTCGCGGAGCGCCGCGAGGAGCCCGAGGAGCGGACGCCGCGCGACGGCGACCTCGACCAGCCGCCGTCCGTGGCGCAGCGGCGCCGCCTGTTGGCCATGCTCGACACCGGCCCGGCCGACCGGCGGGCGAAGGCGGCCCGTCTCCTGCTCGACCGGCCTGAACCGGAGGGCCGGTTCGCCGTCCTCCGCGCGTTCCTGGACGGCCGCGACGGGCTGACGGCGACCCACGAGCTGGCGCACGTCCTGCTGGAGGCGCCCGAGGTGCCGGACGGCGGCGACCGGTTCGTCCAGCTGGCCGCTCACCTGTACGGAGCCGACCTCGACCGGTTCGTCCCCGCGCTCGTGTCGCGCTGGGAGGACGGGGACGCCGCCGCCGGGCGGGTGCTCCGGCAGGCGTCCGCCGACGCCGTCGCGGGGGAGATCACCGAGCGCCTGGCGGGTGGCGCGCGGGGCCTGCTCGACCTCGTCGCCGGCCGGAGGCTGACCCGCACCGCGACGCTCGAACGGGCCCGGCGGCGCCTCATCGAGGAGGGACGCGACGACCTCGCGGACCGGCTCGTCCTGGTGGACGGCCCCCTCCGGGCGTCCGGCGCCACCCGCCGCGACGCGGCCGCCCTGGCGGCGATGCGCGAGCACGAGCCCCCGGCGGCGAGCGAGCCGTCGTCGGCGATGCTGTTCCGGGAGGCGCGGGGCGGCGGCGCGAGAGTGGTGCGCCGCGCGCTCTCGCTGCTCGCCGATCGCCGCGCGGAAGGGCTGGAGGACCTGCTCGCCGAGCTGATCGGCCACCGCGAGACGAAGGTGAGGCTGCACGCGCACCGCGTGTCGCGCAGGGTGCTGAGCCGCGAGGCGTACCTGGAGCAGACCGTGCGGCTGCTCGACGACCCCGAGCCCGACGTCGTCCGCTCGGCGGTCCGGACGCTGAGCCACGCCGGCTGGACGCCCGCGATCCCCGGGCTGGTCGGCCTGCTCGGCCACCCGCGTCCCCAGGTCCGGCAGGCCGCCGCGGACGGGCTCGTCCGGTTCGGCGAAGCGGCGGTCCCGGCGCTGCGGCACGCCGCCGGGCGCGCCCGCCCCGACCGCCGGTCCCGCTACACCGCCCCGTTGGCCGAGATCAACGGTTCTGGCGCATGATGGGGCGCGGGACACCGGGGAAAGGGGGGGCGATGAACATCTACCTGGGGGTCTTGCTGATCGCGGCGGGGGCGCTGCTCGTGGTGGTGGGCGTGCTGGCCGCCGACGGCCGGATCCCGCGCAACCAGTTCGCCGGCATCCGCACCAAGCGGAGCATGGCCGACGACCAGTCGTGGCTGACCGTGCACCGGGCCGCCCGGCCGTGGATGATCGGCGCGGGCGCCGTACTGGCCGTCGCGGGCGTCCTCGCGCTGGCGGTCCCGTCCGAGCTCGCGGGGTCGCTGTCGGCGGGGATCGGCGCGATCCTGACCGCGATCCTCGCGCTCCGGGGCACCGCCGCCGGGCACGCCGCGCTGCGCCGGAGGTAGCGCGCCGCCCGGAGCCGCTGCACCGCCCGGGCCGTGGCGCCGCCCGAAGGTGGAGTTTTGCCTACCCCGATCGGCGTGCTGGACCCATCCTCCGCCGCCCTCGCTCTCCGTAGCTTCGTTTCCGGAGGCGCTCCACGGGAGGGGCGCCGGGCGGAGAGGTGAAGGCGATGTTCGGACACAAGGCGCGGCCGGGAGGGACGGCCCCGTCCGGCGGCGAGGCGCTCCGGCTGGAGGACGTCCGGAAGGTGTACGGCGCGGAGGACAACCGGGTGGTCGCGCTCGACGGCGTGTCGCTGTCGCTGCCGACCGGGTCGTTCACCGCGGTGATGGGCCCCTCCGGATCGGGCAAGAGCACGCTGCTCCAGTGCGCGGCGGGACTCGACCGGCCGAGCGCCGGCCGGGTCGTGGTGGACGGCGCCGAGCTGTCCGGCGACGGTGAGGCCGCGCTGACGAAGTTCCGCAGGGAGCGGATCGGGTTCGTGTTCCAGCAGTTCAACCTGCTGCCGACGCTGACCGTCATGCAGAACGTCACGCTGCCGCTGAAGCTCGCGGGCCGCCGCGTCGACAAGGCCCGCGCCCGGGACGTCCTCGGCCGCGTCGGCCTCGGCGACCGGCTCGCGCACCTCCCGGCGGAGCTGTCGGGCGGGCAGCAGCAGCGGGTCGCGATCGCGCGGGCGCTGGTGACCGAGCCGCGGATCCTGTTCGGCGACGAGCCGACCGGCGCGCTCGACAGCCGCAGCGCCCGCGACGTCCTCGGGCTGCTGCAGGAGGCCGTCCGGGTGTACGGGCGGACGGTGGTGATGGTGACGCACGACCCGGTCGCCGCGGCGCACGCCGACGCGGTGCTGTTCCTCGCCGACGGCCGGATCGTCGGCTACCAGACCGCGCCGACGGCCGAGGCCGTCGCCGAGCGGATGACGCACCTGGCCGACGAGGTCGAGCGGCAGCGGGCCGCCGGCCGCACCCAGGCGGGGGTGTGACATGGGCGGGCTGGCACTGCGGTCCCTGCGCAGGCGCGCGGGCGCGTTCACGGCGAGCTTCCTGTCGATGCTCCTCGGCTCGGCGATCATCATGGCGTTCGCCTCGATGTACGACACGGCCGAGGCGAGCGGGGCGACCGGGCAGACCCGGTCCACGCTGGTCACGATGGCGATGGTGGTCGGCGGCTGGGGACTGCTGCTGGTCGTCTTCGCGGTCACCTCCACGCTGACCCTGGCGGTCCGGCAGCGGGCGGCGGAGATGGCGCTGCTGAAGAGCGTCGGCGCGACGCCGGCGCAGATCACCCGGATGATCGTCGGTGAGGCGGCGGTCCTGGCCGTGCTGGCGGCGCTGCTCGGCGCCGTCCCCGGCGCGCTCGGCGGGCGGGGCCTGCTCGGGCTGCTGCACGGCACCCACCAGGTCCCCGGCGACGTGTCCTACGCGTTCGGGGCGTTCGCGCTCGGCACCGGCGCCGGGGTGACGTTCCTGTCCGCGACCGTCGCCGCGCTGATCAGCGCGCGCCGCGCCGCCCGCGTCCGCGTCACCGAGTCGCTGATGGCGGCGGCCACCGACCCGGGCCGGCTCGGCCGCAGGCGCGCGGTCTTCGCCGGGGTGTTCCTGTTCCTCGCGGTGGACGAGGCGGTCGTGACGATGACGATGATGCGCGGCAAGGGCACCGACGCCATGGCGGCGTCCGGGCAGGCCGACATCTTCGCCGCGATCGGGCTGGCGCTGCTCGCCCCGGTGATCGTCCGGCGGGCGACGGCGCTGCTGGCCGGGCCGGTGCGCGCGTTCGGCGTCGCCGGGGACCTCGCGGTGACGAACCTGCGGCGCCGGACGGGCGCGATGGCGTCCGCGGTGACCCCGATCATCCTGTTCACCGGCATCGCCGTCGGGACGCTGTTCCTCCAGGCCACGGAGAACGGCGCCATGGACCGGTCGGGCCTCGCCAAGACCGCCGACCAGAAGGGGATCGAGACGCTGAACCTGGTGGTCATCGGGATGGTGGTGCTGTTCGCCGCGATCATGCTGGTGAACACGCTGGTGGCGGCGACGGTGCACCGGCGCCGCGAGTTCGGCCAGGCCCGCCTGGCGGGCGCCACCCCGGCCCAGGTGCTCGGCACGGTGGCGCTGGAGTCGGCGGCGCTGACCGTCGTCGGCGTCGCCTGCGGGACGGTCGCCTCGGTCTTCACGATCATCCCCTTCGCGGTGGCGCGCAAGGGCTCGGCCGTCCCGGACGGGAGCGCCTGGATCTACGCCGGGGTCGTCGCCCTCGCGGCCGCCCTCACCGCGGTCACGGCCCTGGCCGCCGCCCGCCGCACCCTCCGCACCCCCGCGGTGGACGCCGTCACCGCCTGACCGCCCCGTCCACCTGCGGCGAGTCGGGGCCCACGCGGCGGGGAAGGGGGCGAGGCCGCC
>NZ_JBEYYT010000661.1:0-3901 GCF_040645715.1 Spirillospora sp. NPDC046719
CGACCGCGAGCTGTGCTTCGGCTTCTGCGCGGACACCGGGCTGGTGGACGACGCCGGCGCGCTGGCCGCCGCCGTCCGCGACGTCATCCGCGAGCTGCGGGACGAGTGAGCGCCCCGCGCTGATCACGCGCAGCCGGTCGCCCGCCGACGATCAGATGCTGCGCACCGCGCGGAGCGACTCCTTCAGCGAGCCCATCGTCGCGAACACGGCGGTGGGCTCGTAGCCGCAGTGCGCCATGCAGTTGGCGCAGCGGTCGTCGCGTCCCCGGCCGTAGGAGTCCCAGTCGGTCTCCTCCAGCAGCTCCCGGTACGTCTCGGCGTAGCCGTCGTCCATCAGGTAGCAGGGGCGCTGCCAGCCCTTCAGCGAGTACGACGGGATCGCCCACGCCGTGCACGGGAAGTCGACCTTGCCTTCGAGGAAGTCCAGGAACAGCGGCGAGTGGTTGAACCGCCAGCGCTTGCGGTTGCCGTCCGCGAACGCCTTCTGGAACAGCGACCGGGTCTCCTGCACGCCGAGGAAGTGCTCCTGGTCGGGCGCCTTCTCGTAGGCGTACGCCGGCGAGATCATCATCTGGTCGACGCGCAGGTCGTCGTTGAGGTAGTTCAGCACGTCGATGACGGTCTGCGGGGTGTCGGTGTTGAACACGGTGGTGTTCGTCGTGACCCGGAACCCGCGCTCCTGGCACATCCGGATCGCCGCGACCGCCTCGTCGAACACGCCCTCCTTGCAGACCGACGCGTCGTGCCGCTCGCGGAGCCCGTCGATGTGCACCGCCCACGCGAAGTACCGGGACGGCTCGAAGTCGTCGATCTTCCGCGGGATCAGCGCGGCGTTCGTGCACAGGAACACGTACCGCTTCATCCGGATCAGCTCGCGCACCAGCTCGCCGATCTGCGGGTGCATCAGCGGCTCGCCGCCGGCGATCGACACCATCGGCGCGCCGCACTCGCGGATCGCGGCGACGGCCTGCTCGACCGGCATCCGCTGCTTCAGCACGCTCGCCGGATGCTGGATCTTGCCGCAGCCCGCGCACGCCAGGTTGCAGGCGAACAGCGGCTCCAGCTCGACGATCAGCGGGAACTTCTTCCGCCCCGCCAGCTTGTTCCGCAGGACGTACCCGCCGACGCGCAGGCTCTGGCGCAGTGGCATGGCCATTTAGGAACCGATCCCCTTCACGTAGCGGCCCAGCGCCGACAGCGGGAACACCAGGCGGTACAGGTGGTAGTTGATGTAGAAGTCGCCGGGGAACCCGGTGCCGGTGAAGTGGTCCTCGTCCCACGTGCCGTCGGGGCGCTGGTGCTCGGTGAGCCACCGCACGCCCCGCTCGACGGTCCGGCCGCGCTCCCCGGCCGCGAGCAGCGCCAGCAGCGCCCACGCGGTCTGCGAGGCGGTGGAGACCCCGTGCCCGACCCACTCCGGGTCGCGGTAGGAGCGCAGGTCCTCGCCCCAGCCGCCGTCCTCGCGCTGGTGGCGCTCCAGCCAGCGGACGGCCCGCCGGATCGCCGGCTTCCCGGGCCGGACGCCCGCCGCGACGAGCGCGGGCACCACGCTCCCGGTGCCGTAGACGTGGTTGGCGCCCCACCGGCCGAACCAGGACCCGTCGTCCTCCTGCGCCTTCAGCAGCCACACCACGGCCCGCTTCACCAGCGTGGAGTCGGCCATGCCGCGGTGGCTGAGCGCCTCCACGACGTGCGCGGTGACGTCGGCGGACGGCGGGTCGATGACCTCGCCGAAGTCGCAGAACGGCAGCCGCCGGCACAGCGCGCGGGTGTTGTCGGCGTCGAACGCGCCGAACCCGCCGTCCCTGGAGACCATCCCGGCCATCCACCGGACGCCGCGCTCGATCGCCGGCTCCGCCTTCGGGTGGTCCACCCGGCTGAGCGCGAGGACGGCCTCGGCGGTGTCGTCGGTGTCGGGGTAGTAGTCGTTGTCGAACTCGAACGCCCAGCCGCCCGGCGGCAGGTCGGGGCGGCGCACCGACCAGTCGCCCGGCCCCCGCACCTCCTCGCCGAGCACCCACTCGGCCGCCGCCTCCAGGGCCGGATGATCCCCGGGCACACCCGCGTCGACCAGCGCGTTCATCGCCAGGACGGTGTCCCAGACGGGGGACTGGCACGCCTCCAGCCGGCGGCCCTTCGCGTCCCGGATGGTGAAGCGCTCCAGCCCGTCCAGGCCGCGCCGCACCACCGGGTGGTCCAGGTCGTGGCCGAGCAGGTGCAGCGCGAGCAGCGAGTACACCCACGGCGGCTGGATGCCGCCCCACGACCCGTCCGGCTCCTGCCGCGCGATGATCCACTCGCCGGCGCGGCGCAGCGCCGCCTTCCGCAGGCCCGGCAGCGGCCGCCGCTCGTAGACGCGCAGCGCCCGGTCGAGCGCGGTGAACGCCTCGTCCCAGCCGGGGACGAGGCGCCGCCCGCGCCGCGCGGGCCGCCCCGACCGCAGCTCCTCCAGCTCGAACGGCAGCGGCCGGACGGGCCGCTTCGCCGCGACCACCGTCAGCGGGACGATCGTCTGCCGCGCCCAGCACGCGAAGTCGTAGACGTTCAGCGGGAACCAGCGCGGCAGGAACACCATCTCCGGCGGCAGCACCGGCAGCTCGTCCCAGGACCAGTGCCCGAACATCGCCAGCCAGAAGCGGGTGAAGACGCGGGTGGCGGGGATGCCGCCCTCGCCGCGGACGAACGCGGCGGCGCGGCGCATGTGCGGGGCGTCCGGCGCGTCGCCGGCGAGCCGCAGCGCGACGTACGCCTCGACGGTCGTGGACAGGTCCGGCGGCCCGTCGTGGAAGTTGGCCCAGGTGCCGTCGGGGGCCTGCTGCGAGCGGATCCAGCGGGCCGCCTCGCGGGTGTCGTCGGCGGTGCGGATGCCGAGGAACTCGCGGAGCAGCAGGTCCTCGGCGTCCATGGTCACGTTGGTCTGGAGCTCGCCCTTCCACCAGCCCTCGGGCGCCTGGAGGCCGAGGAGGTGGTCGCGGGCGGCCGCCATCGCCTCGGCGGGCGTGCGGGTCCCGGCAACCGCGCTAGGCCGGGCGGGCGCGGTGGACGCGCTGGTCTCGGTGGGTTCGGTCGCTGTCATCAGTGGTCCCGGCGGGTGACGAAGGCGGCGATGCGCAGGAACTCGGCGCGGACGGGCTCGGGCAGCGCGGCGGACGCCAGGTGCGCGGTCGCGCTCGCGATCCGCTCGTCGGCCCGGGCCTCGGCCCAGGCCCGGCCCCCGGCGGCGTCGACGAGCGCGGCGGCCTCCGCCAGCTCGTCCTCGTCCGGCCCCTCGGGGTCCGGCGGCCGGGCGTACAGCTCGGCGAGCCGCGCCCCTTCCGGCGTCCCGGAGTTCAGCGCGGCCACCACCGGCAGCGACATCTTCCGCGACCGCAGGTCCGACAGCGCGGGCTTGCCGGTCGTGGCGGGGTCGCCCCAGATGCCGAGCAGGTCGTCCACCAGCTGGAACGCCAGCCCGAGGTCGGCGCCGAACGCCTCCAGCGCGGCGGCCAGCGGCTCGGCGGCCCCGTCCAGCACCGCGCCGATCGCGCAGGAGCAGGCGAGCAGCGCGGCGGTCTTGTCCGCCGCCATCGCGGTGCACTCCTCCAGCCCGACCTGCCGGCGGGTCTCGAACTCCAGGTCGAGGGACTGGCCCGCGATGAGCCGCCGCGTCGCGACGGTCAGCGCGCGCGCCGCCCGCGCCGAGCCCTGCCCTGGGGCCTCCAGCAGCACCTCCAGGGCGAGGGCGAGCAGCGCGTCGCCCGCGAGGATCGCGGCGGGCTCCCCGAACACCGTCCACGCGGCCGGGCGGTGCCGGCGGGTCCGGTCGCCGTCCATGATGTCGTCGTGGAGCAGCGAGAACGCGTGCGTCAGCTCCACCGCGACCGCGCCGGGCAGCGCGCTCTCCGGCGGCGCGCCCGCCGCC
>NZ_JBEYYT010000662.1:0-3900 GCF_040645715.1 Spirillospora sp. NPDC046719
GCGCGCGGCCGGGCCCGCGGCGCGGCGCGGGGCGTGGTCGGAACGCACGAGAGCGGTATGCCCCTGATCCGATGCCCCATGATCGGAGGCCCCGTCATCGGGGTTCCGGTCCGCCCGCGCGCGCTTGGAGGACGCACCGGGCGACCCCTTCCGCGCCTGGGGCACGCGGCCCGGGGATGCGGCGGCCGGGCCGACGGCGCCTCCCGCGTCGGCGGGAGGGGCACCGTCGTCCCTGGCCGGGGAGTCGCCGCCGGCGTCCGAGACGGTGGTCACACCGCCCCACCGTAGGGCGTGGGCCGCCGGCGCGCACGGGCACCGCGCCCAGGCGGCCGGGTGCGCGAGCATCGATGCCCATCGGTGACAATGAAGGGGTGATCTGCCAGTCCTGCCGCGAACGCCACCACGGGGAGTGCCGTGGCGGCTCGTGGTGCGACTGCCAGCACAAGGCCGCGCCCGCGACGCCGTCGGAGACGTCCGGGCCCGCCGGGGGGACCGCGCCGTCCGGGGAGCGTGCGCAGGGCGCCGAACCGCCCGTGAACTGGAAGCGTCAAGGATGACACTTCTCACTCGTTCACATTCCGGACGTCACTGGACAGCCCGCGAGACGGCGTGTCACAGTTTGAGCATGACTGCTGCGGACCCGCTGCTGGCCAAGCGCCGGCACGTCGACTTCCTCCGCGTCCGCAGCGCGATCTGTCGCTGACGCCCCGACCACGCCCCCTTGCTCAGCCGGGCGCGTGGTGCATCGGCGTCACCTTTGACTTCATCCTGCTCAGCGTCGAGCCGGCTGCCTCAGAGCGCCGGTGCGCTACGCGTCCCTCACCACCACAGATGAGGACGCGCGCCGTGCCACCCGCGATCAAGCGCAAGAAGGGCGAGGGCCAGTGGGCCCTCGGCTACCGGGAACCGCTCAACAAGAACGAGGAGAACAAGAAGAACGACGACGGGCTGAACGTCCGCCGCCGGATCATCGACGTCTACTCCAAGACCGGTTTCGACTCGATCGACCCCGCCGACCTGCGCGGCCGGTTCCGCTGGATGGGGCTGTACACGCAGCGCAAGCCCGGCATCGACGGCGGCAAGACCGGGGCCCTCGAGGACGAGGAGCTCGAGGACAAGTACTTCATGATGCGGGTGCGCATCGACGGCGGCCAGCTCAGCGGGCCGCAGCTGCGCACCATCGCCGACATCTCCACCCGGTACGCGCGGGGCACCGCCGACATCACCGACCGGCAGAACGTCCAGCTGCACTGGGTGCGGATCGAGGACGTCCCGGCGATCTGGGAGGCGCTGGAGGCGGTCGGGCTGCACACGATGGAGGCGTGCGGGGACGTGCCGCGCACCATCATCGGCTGCCCGCTGGCCGGCATCGCGGCCGACGAGGTGATCGACGCGACCCGGGACCTGCGCGAGATCCACGACCGGTACATCGGCTCGCCCGAGTTCTCCAACCTGCCGCGCAAGTTCAAGACGGCGATGTCGGGCTGCACCGCGCACTGCACCGTCCACGAGATCAACGACATCGCGTTCGTCGGCGTCGTGAACGAGGCGGGCGAGACCGGCTACCAGCTGTACGTCGGCGGCGGGCTGTCCACCAACCCGATGTTCGCCCAGAGCCTCGGGGTGTTCGTGAAGCCCGAGCAGACGAGCGCGGTCTGGCACGGCGTCACCTCGATCTTCCGCGACTACGGGTACCGGCGGCTGCGCAGCCGCGCCCGGCTGAAGTTCCTGATGAAGGACTGGGGCGCGGAGAAGTTCCGCGAGGTGCTGGAGAAGGAGTACCTCGGGTACGCGCTGCCGGACGGCCCCGAGCCCGCCGCGCCGCGCGCGCAGCGCGACCATGTGGGCGTCCACCCCCAGAAGGACGGCAACTTCTACGTGGGGTTCGCGCCGCGCGTGGGCCGCGTCAACGGCGAGCTGCTCGGCACCATCGGGGAGCTGGCCGAGCGGTACGGCTCCGGCCGGGTCCGCACGACCATCGAGCAGAAGATGGTCATCCTCGACGTCCCGGAGGAGAACACCGAGGCGCTCGCCGACGAGCTGGCCGAGCACGACCTCCAGGTCCGGCCGTCCACGTTCCGGCGGCAGACGATGGCCTGCACCGGCATCGAGTACTGCAAGCTCGCGATCGTCGAGACCAAGCAGCGGGCGATGGACCTGATGGACGAGCTGGAGAAGCGCCTGCCGGACTTCGACCAGCCGCTGACGATCAACGTCAACGGCTGCCCGAACGCCTGCGCCCGCATCCAGGTCGCCGACATCGGGCTCAAGGGCCAGCTGGTCGTGGACGAGAACGGCGACCAGGTCGAGGGGTTCCAGATCCACCTCGGCGGCCAGCTCGGCGCCACGTTCGGCAAGAAGGTCCGCGGGCTGAAGACCACGTCGGCCGGGCTGACCGACTACGTCGAGCGGGTCGTCCGGAAGTTCGACGAGCAGCGCACCGACGGCGAGACGTTCGCCGAGTGGGCGCGGCGCGCCGACGAGGCCGACCTCAAGTAACGGGCAGATCGGAATGAGCGAACGTGCCGCGCCGTTCTACTGCCCGTACTGCGGCGACGAAGATCTCGAACCCCTGGAGGAGCACGGGGCGTGGTTCTGCAACGCCTGCGTCCGCTCCTTCCAGCTGAAGTTCCTGGGTGTCCGAGCCGCTCGAAAGACGAAGGAGTCCCGGTGACCCTGCTGGAGACCGACAGACCGACCCTCGACCTCGAGGACATCGTCGAATCGGCCGCCGCGGCGCTGGAGGGCGCGCCCACCCTGGAGGTCATCCGGTGGGCCGCCGCCACCTTCGGCGACCGCATCTGCCTCACCTCGTCCATGTCGGACGCCGCGCTGATCCACCTGGTGTCGAAGGTGAAGCCGGGCATCGACGTGCTGTTCGTCGACACCGGCTACCACTTCGCCGAGACGATCGGCACCCGCGACGCGGTCGAGGCGGTGTACCCGGTGAACGTCATCAACGTCACGCCGTCCCGCACCGTCGAGGAGCAGGAGGCCGCGCTCGGCCCCCGCCTCTACGGCCGCAACCCCGACCTGTGCTGCCACCTCCGCAAGGTGGAGCCGCTCGGCCGGGCGCTGGAGGGCTACATGGCGTGGTTCAGCGGGATCCGCCGGGACGAGACCGCCAGCCGCCGCAACCGCCGCGTGGTCGAGTGGGACCGCAAGCGCGGCATGGTCAAGGTGAACCCGATCCTCGACTGGTCGCAGGAGGAGATGGACAACTACATCGAGGACAACGGGGTCATCATCAACCCGCTGCACTACGACGACTACCCCTCGATCGGCTGCGAGCCGTGCACCCGTCCCGTCGCCCCCGGCGAGGACCCGCGCAGCGGCCGCTGGGCCGGCATGGGCAAGACCGAGTGCGGCATCCACCTGTGAGCGTCCCCATGGTCGCGGTGGCGCACGGGAGCAGGGACCCCCGCGCCGCCGCGACCGTCACCGAGCTGGCCGGCGCCGTCCGGGCGCTGCGCCCCGGCCTGCCCGTGCAGGCGTCGTTCCTCGACCACGCGCCGCCGGCGCCCGACCGGGCGCTGGACGCGCTGGCCGGGGACGGCGCCGCCGAGGCGGTCGTGCTGCCGCTGCTGCTGACGGCCGCCTACCACAGCAAGACCGACCTCCCGGGCGTGCTGAACCGGGTGCGGGCGCGGTGGCCCCGGCTGGCGCTGCGGACCGCGCGGACGCTCGGCCCGCACCCGCTGCTGACGGACGCGCTGGAACGCCGGCTGTCGGAGGCGGGCGTGGAGCCGGGCGACCCCGACACCGCCGTGGTGCTGGTCGCGGCGGGGTCGTCCGACCCGGCCGCGAACGCCACGATCTGGCGGCTGGCCCGGGAGTGGCGCTCGCGCGGGTGGCGCGGCGTCGTCCCGGCGTTCGCGTCGGCGTCCCGGCCGACGCCCG
>NZ_JBEYYT010000663.1:0-3898 GCF_040645715.1 Spirillospora sp. NPDC046719
CGCCCGTCCCGGAGGCGCGGTCCGGGGCGGGCGAAGCCATTTCCGGACGCCGGTCCGAGCACGCCGCCCGGCGACTATGATTACGGGACGTCATAGCATTCGTACGTAGTGCTACGATCCGTCCGAGACTCGGCGGACCCGCCGCGAACGGCCCCTGAGCTCCTGGAACGGGGGAAACGGAGCGAACCTCCGCGATCGGCCGGAACAGCCGGAACGCCCGGCGGGGCGGTCAGAACGTGCGGACGGCCCGGATGACCTTGCGGCGCAGTTGAATACGGCGGCGGCCGTCCGGGTAGAGGCGCAACCGATCGATCTCCCAGCCGCCGTGTTCGGCGTGCTCGGTCAGGATCTGCCGGGCGGTGTCACGCGTGGTGCCGGCCGGCAGTGACAGGACGAGGTAGGTGTACTGCACCATTGCGACCATTATTACTTGGTGGACCGGGTGTTGTGCATCGTACGGTGGGCGGCCCGGTCCGCACGGGTGGTGGCGGCATGTCATCCTGTCCGGAGGCGAGCGGCGGATGAGAGTTGCGCCCGCCGCGGGCGGAGCGGAACCGAAGGGGCGGCAGTGGGACATCCGGGCATGAACCCGCCATCCTGCGACGTTGTAGGAAGCCTGTGTAAGAAGAGTGTGAGCTAGAAGACCAGACAGCGAGGTTGGAGCGACTGTGCCAGCCAAGAACGGCACTGCGAAGAGTGGCCGGGCGAACGGCGCCGGAACGCGCCTGGTGATCGTCGAGTCGCCTGCGAAGGCGAAGACGATCGCGGGTTACCTGGGCCGTGGCTACATCGTGGAGTCCAGTATCGGCCATATCCGGGATCTGCCCGGGAGCGCCTCGGAGGTGCCGGCCAAGTACAAGGGCGAGCCGTGGGCGAAGCTCGGCGTGAACGTCGAGCACGACTTCGAGCCGCTGTACGTGGTCAACTCCGACAAGAGGCAGCAGGTCGCCAAGCTCAAGAAGCTGCTGGCGGAGGCCGACGAGCTCTTCCTCGCGACGGACGAGGACCGGGAGGGCGAGGCGATCGCCTGGCACCTCCAGGAGGTCCTGAACCCCAAGGTCCCCGTGCACCGGATGGTCTTCAACGAGATCACCAAGGACGCGATCCAGCGCGCCGCCGCGAACCCGCGCCAGCTGAACATGCCGCTGGTGAACGCGCAGGAGACGCGCCGCGTCCTGGACCGCTTGTACGGCTACGAGGTCAGCCCGGTCCTGTGGAAGAAGGTCATGCCGAAGCTGTCGGCGGGCCGGGTGCAGTCGGTGGCGACCCGGCTGGTGGTGGAGCGGGAGCGCGAGCGCATCGCGTTCGTCCCGGCGCACTACTGGGACATCCTCGCCGAGTTCGACACCGGCAAGGAGGAGGAGCCCAAGGCGTTCAAGGCCGGGCTCGTCTCCGTTGACGGCAAGCGGGTCGCGCAGGGCCGCGACTTCGCGTCCGACGGCACGCTGAAGACGAAGGACGCGCTGCACCTGGACGAGCCGTCGGCGCGCGGGCTGGCCGACCGGCTGCGCGGCAGGCCGTACGAGGTCAAGTCGGTCGAGTCCAAGCCGTACACGCGCAAGCCGTACCCGCCGTTCCGGACGACCACGTTGCAGCAGGAGGCCAGCCGCAAGCTGGGCTTCTCCGCGAAGTACACGATGTCGGTGGCGCAGAAGCTGTACGAGAACGGCTTCATCACCTATATGCGAACCGACTCGATCACGCTGTCGGAGACGGCGATCACGGCGGCGCGGCGGCAGGCCGCGACCCTGTTCGGCGGCGAGTACGTGCCGGACAAGCCGCGCGTCTACCAGTCGAAGGTGAAGAACGCGCAGGAGGCGCACGAGGCGATCCGCCCGGCGGGCGACAGCTTCCGGACGCCCGCCGAGACGGGCCTGTCCGGCGACCAGTTCCGGCTGTACGAGCTGATCTGGAAGCGGACGATCGCGTCGCAGATGAAGGACGCGGCGGGCCGCTCGGTGTCGATCCGCGTGACCGGCACGTCCACCCAGAACGAGCTGGCCGAGTTCGGTGCGACCGGTAAGACGATCACCTTCCACGGGTTCCTCAAGGCGTACGTGGAGAGCGCGGACGACCCGTCCACCGACCGCGACGACCAGGAGCGGCGGCTGCCGAACCTGGAGCAGGGCGACCCGCTGTCGGCGAACGCGGTGGACGCCGAGGGCCACTCGACCCGCCCGCCGGCCCGCTACACCGAGGCGAGCCTGGTCAAGGAGTTGGAGGAGCGGGAGATCGGCCGCCCGTCCACCTACGCCTCGATCATCGGGACGATCCTGGACCGCGGCTACGTGTTCAAGAAGGGCACGGCGCTCGTCCCGTCGTTCCTGGCGTTCGCCGTGGTGAACCTGCTGGAGCAGCACTTCGGCAACCTGGTCGACTACGACTTCACCGCGCACATGGAGGACGGTCTCGACGAGATCGCCCGCGGCGAGGCCGAGCGCGTCCGGTGGCTGACCCGGTTCTACTTCGGCGACAACGGCGAAGAGGGGCTGAAGGAGCTCACCGAGGACATCGGGGACATCGACGCCAAGGGGATCAGCTCGTTCCCGGTGAAGGGCTCCGACATCGTGGTCCGGGTCGGCCGGTACGGCTCGTACCTGGACCGGGACGGCGAGCGGGTCAACATCCCCGACGACATCGCGCCGGACGAGCTGACGGCGGAGAAGGCCGAGGAGCTGCTCGCGCAGCCGAGCGGCGACCGGGAGCTGGGCGTCGACCCCGAGACCGGCCACATGATCGTGGCGAAGTCGGGGCGGTTCGGCCCGTACGTCACCGAGATCCTGCCCGAGGCCGCGCCGCCCGCCGAGGGCGAGAAGAAGAAGCGGACGAAGAAGGCCGACGCGCCGAAGCCGCGCACGGGCTCGCTGTTCAAGTCGATGTCGCTGGACACGATCACGCTGGACGACGCGCTGAAGCTGCTGTCGCTGCCCCGGACGCTGGGCGAGCTGGACGGCGAGCCGGTGACGGCGCAGAACGGCCGGTTCGGGCCGTACATCAAGAAGGGCACCGACAGCCGCTCGCTCGGGTCGGAGGAGGAGCTCTTCACCGTCACGCTGGAGCAGGCGAAGGAGCTGCTGGCGCAGCCGAAGCAGCGGGGCCGGCGGGCCGCCGCGGCGGCGCCGCTGCGCGAGCTCGGCAAGGACCCGGCGAGCGACAAGCCGGTGGTGGTGAAGGAGGGCCGGTTCGGCCCGTACGTCACCGACGGCGAGACGAACGCCAGCCTGCGCAAGGGCGACGAGGTCGAGTCCATCACGATCCAGCGCGCCGCGGAACTGCTCGCGGAACGGCGTGAGAAGGTGGCCGCGGGCGGCGGGAAGAAGAAGACGCCGACCCGCCGCCGCACCTCTGCAAAGTCCGGCTCATAACGACATTCGCGCCGATACCCTGACCGACATGACCAGAACGGACGCCACCCGGCCGCACCCCGCCGCGCCGCAGCCGGGTGCCACGTCGCTCTCCGCCGCGGCGGGGACGTTCCGGCGGCTACGGCTCGCGCTGTCGGTGTCCGGCCTGGGCCAATGGCTCGCGGTCCCGGCGCTGTCGGCGATGGCGGTGCTGCCGGAGGACGACACCGGGGCCCGGCTGCGGGCGGTCGGCGGCGTGCTGGCCCTGCTCGTGCTCCCGGCGGTACTGCTCGCGCCGCTCGCGGGTGCGCTCGCCGACCGGATCGACCGGCGGCTGGCGCTGCTGATCGCGGACGGGCTGCGGTTCGTGGTCGTCCTGACGGTGCCGCTGGTGGACGCGCTGCCGTGGACGCTGGCCGCCGCGTTCCTGGTCGGCTGCCTGTCGCTGCTGTGGACGCCGGCGGCGGCCGCGGGGCTCCCGGCGCTCGTCTCGGACGCGACCGTGAGCGCCTCCGCGGGCGGGGCCGTGGTGGCGCGCGGCGCCCCGGAGGACG
>NZ_JBEYYT010000664.1:0-3846 GCF_040645715.1 Spirillospora sp. NPDC046719
CGGCGGCGCCTGCTGCTGGGGAGCCTCCTGCGGCTCCGGCCGCGCCGGAGCCTGCTCCTGCGCGGGGGCCTCCTGCGCGGCGGGCGCCTGCTCCTGGGCGGGGGCGCCGGACGGGGCGTCGCCCTCGTCCCCGATGACGGCCAGTTCGGCGCCGACCTCGACGGTCTCGTCCTCGGCGACGGTGATGCTGGTCAGGATGCCCGAGGCGGGCGAGGGGATCTCGGTGTCGACCTTGTCGGTCGACACTTCGAGAAGCGGCTCGTCGGTCTCGACGCGCTCACCCTCCTTCTTCAGCCAGCGGGTGACGGTGCCCTCGGTGACGCTCTCGCCGAGCTGGGGCATAGTGACGGAGACCGGCATGGCTCTCAGCGACTCCTTAGAGAAATACTGTGCGCGGTTGTTCAGCCGTGCACGTGCAACGGCTTGCCGGCGAGCGCGAGATGCGCCTCGCCGACCGCCTCGGACTGGGTCGGGTGGGGGTGGATCAGCTGGGCGACCTCGCTCGGGAGGGCCTCCCAGTTGTAGATGAGCTGGCCCTCGGCGATCAGCTCGCCGACGCGCGCGCCGACCATGTGCAGGCCGAGGACCGGCCCGTCCACGGCCGCGATCACCTTGACCTCGCCCTGCGTGCCCAGGATCTTGCTCTTGGGGTTGCCGGCCAGGTCGTAGGTGACCTCGTTGATCTCGTACCCGCGCTCGCGGGCCACCGCGGAGGTGATGCCCACCGAGGCGACCTCGGGATCGGAGTAGGTGATGCGCGGCACGCCGTCGTAGTCGATCGGCGCGGGGGTGAGCCCGCCGAGCCGCTCGGCGACGAGGATGCCCTCGGCGAAGCCGACGTGGGCCAGCTGCGGCGTGGCGACCAGGTCGCCGACGGCCGAGATGGTGGGGACGCTGGTGCGGCAGTACTCGTCGACCTTGACGTAGCCGCGCTCCAGCTCGACGCCGACCTCCGCGAGGCCGATGCCGTCGGAGACCGGCCCGCGGCCGACCGCCACGAGCAGCAGCTCGGCGTCGACGACCTTGCCGCCCTCCAGCGTGACGGAGATCCCGCCCTGGGTGACCTTGGCGCTCTCGAACCGGGTGCCGAGCTCGAACTTGATGCCGCGCTTGCGGAACGCCCGCTCGAGCCGCTTGGAGCTGGACTCCTCCTCCAGCGGCAGCAGGTGGGGGAGGGCCTCGACGATGGTGACGTCGGCGCCGAACGAGCGCCACACGCTGGCGAACTCCACGCCGATGACGCCGCCGCCGAGGATGATCACCGAGCCGGGCACGTGCTCCAGCCGCAGCGCGTGGTCGCTGGAGATGACGCGCTCGCCGTCGATCTCCAGGCCGGGCAGCGACTTCGGCGCCGACCCGGTGCCGAGCACGATGTGCTGGCCCTCCAGCGCGCGGGTCTCGCCGGAGGGCGTGCGGACCTCGACGGTCGTCGGGCCGGTCAGCCGGCCCTCGCCGTGCACGACCTCGATGCCGCGCGACTTGATCAGCCCGGTCAGGCCCTTGACGGTCGTGGAGACGACCCGGTCCTTGTAGGCGTTCACGCCGGCGACGTCGATGCCCTCGAACACCGCGTTGACGCCGAACTTCGCGGCCTCGCGGGTCTGGTCCGCCACCTCGGCCGCGTGCAGCAGCGCCTTGGTGGGGATGCAGCCCCGGTTGAGGCACGTCCCGCCGAGCGACTCGTCGCGCTCGACGAGCGCGACGGACCTGCCGAGTTCGGCGGCGCGCAGCGCGCACGCGTAGCCGCCGCTGCCGGCACCCAGGACCACGATGTCGTAGGGGCCGTTATTCGCCACTGGACGCTCCCTTTCCCGGAGACGGCGCCGCGCGGGCCGCGGCGCTCTCGGGCGGGACGGCCTTGCAACGGCCCCCACCGCCACGAGAAATCTATTGTGTCCTGCTCCGGACGCCGCCGGGCGGCCCCCGGGGAATCCCCGCCGGGCGCTACAGGATCCCGGCCGCGAGGTCCTCGGCGATCTGCACGAGCGTGCGGGTCGCCGCCCCGGTGCCGCCCTTCGGGGTGTAGCCGTAGGGCTCGCCCTGCTGGAACGAGGGGCCGGCGATGTCGAGGTGCGCCCACTTCACGCCGTCCGGCACGAACTCCTTCAGGAAGACGCCGGCGACCAGCATCCCGCCCCAGCGGTCGCCGCTGATGTTCGCCAGGTCGGCCACCGCCGAGTCGAGCCCCTTGCGCAGCTCGGCCGGCAGCGGCATGCCCCAGGAGGCCTCCCCGGCGCGCTCTGCCGCCGCCACCACCTTCTCACGGACGTCGTCGTCGTTGGCCATGACCCCGGCGGTGCGGCTGCCGAGCGCGACCAGCTGCGCGCCGGTCAGCGTCGCCACGTCCACGATCAGGTCGGGGGAGTCCTCGCCGGAGCGGACCAGCGCGTCGGCGAGCACGAGGCGGCCCTCGGCGTCGGTGTTGAGGACCTCGACGGTCTTGCCGCCGTAGATGCGCAGCACGTCGGACGGGCGCTGGGCGCTGCCGCTCGGCATGTTCTCGGCGATGGCCAGGTAGCCGACGACGTTGACCTTCGGGGCCAGCTCGGCGATGGCGGCCATCGCGCCGAGGACGGCGCCGGCGCCGCCCATGTCGGACTTCATCCAGTCCATCGAGCCGGTCGGCTTGAGGGACAGGCCGCCGGAGTCGAACGTGATGCCCTTGCCGACCAGCGCGAGCGTCTTGGACGCCTCGGGGTGGGAGTAGGCGAGCCGGACGAGGCGCGGCGGGTTCACCGAGCCCTGCCCGACGCCGGTGATGCCGCCGTAGCCGCCGTCGACGAGCGCCTTCTCGTCGAGGACCTCGATGCCGAGGCCGCTCTCGCGGGCGACCCGCTCGGCCTCGTTGGCGAGGTCCTCGGGGGTGAGGTCGGACGGCGGGGTGTTGACCAGGTCGCGGACCAGGTTGACGGCGTCGGCCAGCACGCGGGCGCGCTCCACGGCCACGTCGGTGGCGGCGGGGGCGGCGAGCCGGATCTCGGCGACGGGGCTCTTGTGGCCGTCGCCGGTCCGGTAGGAGTCGAAGGAGTAGGCGCCGAGCAGCGCGCCCAGCGCGACCGCCTCGGCCTCGGCGGCGGACGGGGCGGGCAGCGCGACCGCGACCTTCCCGGAGCCGGCCAGCGCGCGGACGGCGGCGCCGGCGGCGCGGCGCAGGTCCTCGGCGGAGGGGTCCTCGCCGAGCCCGGCGGCGACGATCACCGGGGCGGTGACGGCGCCCAGCGTGGGCAGCTTGGTGATCTCGCCGGGCTTGCCGGTGGCGCCGAGGGCGCCGAGCGCCGCGGCGAGCCTCCCGTCCATGGCGCGGTCGAGGTCCCCGGCGCCGGCGGCGGGCGCGGCCCCCGCGTCCGCCGGGACGGCTCCGATCACGATGGCGTCGACGTCGAGGCCGGCCAGGTCTGCGCTGTCAAGTCCGATGCTCGTCACGTAGTCCGATGTTAGTCCTCCCGGTGACCGGTTTCGCCCTTTTGGATCAAGCATTGCCGGGCCCGGAACCTCGCCGCTGCCTGCCGGGATCGCCGTGCGGGCGCGGACGCGGGCGCGCGGCGCCGGAAGATCACCCGGCCTCCGGGCGGGGCCGGGCGCCGGGCCGCCCGGCCGGCGGAGGCGGTGCGGAGGCGGTGCGGGGTCGGCGCGGGGTCGGCGCGGGGCGCGGTGCGGAGGCGCCCGGGAGGGTGCGCGAAGGCGGCGCGGCAGGTGGCGGGACGGCGGAGGCCGGGCGCGTCCGCGCAGGTCACGCGGGTGCCGCGGATTTTCGGGGTGGCGCAACGGCTCCCCTATTCACCTATTCCCATCGTTTTAGTAGGTTTATGGCCGTGACCAGGAGAGACGACACCCGCTCGGCGACCG
>NZ_JBEYYT010000665.1:0-3822 GCF_040645715.1 Spirillospora sp. NPDC046719
CGGGTCGGCGGCATCAGTGCAACGCGTCCTTGTCGGTGAGGTCGGCGCCGCGGATCCAGTCCGCGGCCGCCATGCGGCGCTTGCCCTGCGGATGGACATCGCCGAGCGCGACGGGGTGCGTGGCCGTGCCGACCAGCACCTCCTTCTTCCCGGCGCGCAGCTCGCCCGGCGCCAGCCCCTCCGCGTCGGGGGCGGGGCGCACCGGGCCGAGCTTGAGGCGGGCGTCGCGGAACGTCGTCCACGCGCCGGGCGCGGGCGTGCAGGCGCGGACCAGGCGGTCGATGTGCAGCGCGGGCGTCCGCCAGTCGACGCGGCCGTCCTCGGGGGTCAGCTTGGCCGCGTGCGACACGCCCTCGGTGGGCTGCGGGCGCGGCTCGAGGACGCCGGCCTCGATGCCGTTCATCGTGTCGAGCAGCAGGCCGGCGCCCGCGACGGCGAGCCGTCCGAGCAGGTCGCCCGTGGTGTCGGTGGGGCGGATGGGCTCGGTGAGCACCCCGTAGACCGGGCCGGTGTCGAGGCCCTCCTCGATCTGGAACGTGGCCGCGCCGGTGACGTCGTCGCCGTGCAGGATCGCCCGCTGGACGGGCGCCGCGCCGCGCCACGCGGGCAGCAGCGAGAAGTGCAGGTTCACCCAGCCGTGCCGGGGGATGTCGAGCGCCTCGCGCGGGAGCAGCGCCCCGTAGGCGACGACCGGGCAGCAGTCGGGCGCGATCTCGCGGAGCCGGTCGAGGAACTCCGGGTCGCGGGCCTTGGCGGGCTTGAGCACCTCGACGCCCGCCTCGGCGGCGCGGACCGCGACGGGGCTCGCCTCCAGGTGCCGGCCGCGGCCGGACCGGGCGTCCGGCCGGGTCACCACCGCGGCCACCTCGTGGTCGGACGCGAGCAGCGCGTCCAGCGCCGGGACGGAGGTCTCGGGGGTTCCCGCGAAGACGAGGCGCATCGGCTAGATCGCCTTCCCGAAGGTCCGGTGCGGCGACTCCTTCACGACGGGCGCCGGGTCGCCGAACCACTCGGCCTCCCGGATCGCCTTCATCGCGGCCTTGCGCTGCTCGGGGTCCATCCGGTCGATGAAGATGATGCCGTCGAGGTGGTCGGTCTCGTGCTGGACGCAGCGGGCCAGCAGGTGGGTGCCCTCCAGCGTGATCGGCTCCCCGTGCATGTTGAAGCCCTTCGCCACGACGCCGACCGAGCGCGGCGTCGGGAACGCCAGGCCGGGCAGCGACAGGCAGCCCTCGTCGTCGGTCTCCTGCTCGTCCGACAGGTCGAGCGTCGGGTTCACCACGTGCCCGAGCCGGTCGTCGACGTAGTAGGTGAACACGCGCAGGCCCACGCCGAGCTGGGGCGCCGCCAGGCCCGCCCCGGGAGCGTCGATCATCGTGTCGGTGAGGTCCTTGACGAGCTGGCGCAGCTCCTTGTCGAAGTCCTTCACCGGCTCCGCGGGCGTGCGCAGCACAGGGTCGCCGAAGAGGCGGATGGGCTTGACTGCCAACGAGGACTCCGTTCCTGCGGGTGGGGCGCCGCGCGCCGCTCGTGGGGGCGCGCCGGGCGGGACCGTGGGTGTCGCGGCCTCCAGTCTACGGAGGGATCACGCGGACCTCACACGCCGCCGTTCCCGGCGGCCCCCGCCGAGCGGGCCTTGTAGGCGGCGGTGCGGGCGGCCTTGGCGGTCGCCTTGTCGGGATGGTGGTCGCCGAGCGCCTCCAGGACGTCCGCGACGCCCGGGTGGTCGGTGCGCCACAGCTCGTCCACCATCTCCCGCATCTCCGCCCCGGGCGGCGCGTCGACCAGCGCGGCCGCGACGGCCTCCTCCGGTTCGGCGGTCTCCAGCATGCCGGCGACGGTGTCGACGAACACCCACAGGTACTCGGTGCGGGACAGCTCCCGGCCGGCCGGGTCGCCCGCCGCGTTCAGCCAGAGCGCCGCGTACGGCGACACGAGCGGGTGCTCCTGCGCGGCCCGCACCACCGGCGCGGCCTCCGGGCCGACGCGGTGCAGGACGGCGGCGGCGAGGTTGCGGGCGCCCGGCCCGCCGCCGCGCATCACGTCCAGCAGGTCGGCGGCGGCGTCCTTGACGTCGTGGGAGGCGAGCCACCCGTCGATCTCCTCGTCGGCGGTCTCGGGCCGGTGCCAGGCGAGCCCGGCGACCAGCTCGGCGGCCGGCGCGCCGGCGAGCTCCCCGACGACCGGCGCGGTGAACCCGTCCGACAGCAGCAGCTCCCGCACGCCCCACACGCCGAGCGGGGTGAGCGCGCGGCCCCCGTCGCCGGCGGGCTCGACGACGCCCCAGCGGGCCAGGTCGTCCAGTTCGAGGACGAGCGCGTCGCGCACCGCCGTCGCCAGGGACCGCTCGTCGGAGATCTCGTAGGCCTCGGCGACGTGGCCGAGCAGCGCGTCGGCCAGCTCGTCCGGGGTGGCGGGCTCCTCCTGCTCGTACAGGTGGATCAGCACGCCGGTCAGCTCGTTCTGGACCAGCTCGATCGCGTCGAGCCCGTCGGACGGGTCGTGCTCGGGGACGGCGACGGAGTCCAGCAGCCGCAGCCAGAGGCGCAGCACGCGCTCGTCGTCGCCGGAGTCGAGGTCCTGCAGCGCCGGGCCCGCCGCGGCCTTGCCGGCCTCCGCGCGGATCACCCCGGCCTCGGTCGCGGCCCACCAGAGCCGGTCGAGCTCCGGCAGGTCGGTCTGGTCGCCGACCTCGACGTCGGGGAGGCGGCGCGGCGTGGCGAGGCCGAGCGCGGCGACCGCGGCCTCGGCGTCGGCCGCGGTCAGCTCGTCCAGCTCGGTGAGCGCCCGCTCGCCCGTCCACTCGGCCAGCGCGCGGATCTCGGCGGTCAGCCCGGAGCGGCGCGCCGCGTCCGCCAGGTCCGCCACCGGGGCCAGCCGGACCGGCGGGACGACGAGGTCCTCGGTGCGGCGCAGGTACTCCTCGGCGCGGGCGTAGCGCTCCTCGTCGGGCAGCGCCTCGAACTCCCGCATCCACTCCTCGACGGCGGGCTGGTCGTCGAGGGAGATCCCGTCGGCGTCCATCAGCCCGGCGACGACCTCCGCGGCGACCTGCCGCTCGGCGCTGTCGGTCGCGGCGACCACCTCGGTGAACTCCGGGGCGAGCCGCTCGATCTCGGCGGCCAGCTCCGCGGCGCGCTCGCCGGGCACGACCCCGGTGTCGCCGAGGAACGCCGCGATGGCGCGCAGCGTGTCCAGCACGGACGGCACCTCGTCGGCGCCCGCGACCACCGTGTCCGGGAACACCTCCAGCAGCAGCCCGCGCAGCGCGGCGGGGGTGAGGGCGTCCGGGCCCTCCAGCCCCATCTCGCGCCCGGCGAGGTCGAGCAGCAGCTGAGCGCCCTGCCCGTCGATCTTCTCGCCGCGTTCGTCCGCCCAGCGCCGCAGGTCGCCCGCGGTCGTCTCCACCCAGTTGTCGGCCACCCGAGAACCCTATTGGCCCGCGCCTCCCGCGGGGGCCAACTCCGCGCACAGCCGCGCCGCGCCGCCGCGATCCGCTCCGGGACGGACGCCCTCGCCGGGATCAGATGAGTTCGAGAGGGTCGACCTGGACGCGGACGGTCTCGGCCGCCTTGCGCGCGCTGCGGACGCCCTGGGCCTCCTTGAGCGCGCGCGCGAGCGCGGGCCCCGCCGCGCGCGGCACCCGGACGAGGGCGCGCTCCTTCTCCGGCCCCTCCGCACCCGGCTGCCTCGGCACGGGCACCGGCCCGAGCACCTCCGCCCCGTCCGGAAGCCGCGCGTCCGCCAGCAGCTCCCGGATCGCCGCCGGGGTCGCGGTCAGCGACGCCATCCGCGCCGCCGGCGGGAACCCCGCCTCCCGGC
>NZ_JBEYYT010000666.1:0-3782 GCF_040645715.1 Spirillospora sp. NPDC046719
CCCGGCCCCGCCGCGGACCGGCCCGTCCCGGACCGGCGGCCGCTGCTCACCCTCGCGCTGCTCGGCACCGACCAGCCGTCCGCGCGGCTCGACGGCGTCCAGCTGCCGCTGACGCTGCGGCACGCCGAGATCCTCGCGCTGCTCGCGCTGCACCCCGAGGGCCTCAGCGGCGACCGGCTGTCCTGGCACCTGTACGGCGACGACGGCAGCCCGGTGACGGTCCGCGCCGAGATCCACCGGCTGCGGGCGCAGCTCGGCGGCATCGTCCGCGCCAAGCCGTACCGGCTGGACTGCGCGATCGACGCCGACTTCCTCACCGTCCGGCGGCTGCTGGACGAGGGCGACGTCGCCGCGGCCGTCCGGCTCTACGACGGCGAGCTGCTGCCCCGCTCGGACGCGCCCGCCGTGCGCGCCGAGCGCGACGAGCTGGCGGTGCGGATCCGCCGGTCCGCGCTGGACCGGGGGAGCGCCGACGCGCTGTGGACCTACGCCCAGACCGAGCAGGGCCGCGGGGACCTGGAGGCGCTGGAGCGGCTCAGGGAGGTCCTGCCGCAGGACGATCCGCGGCTGGCGGCCGTCGCCACCCGCCGCGCCCGCCTGCTCGACGACTAGGAGCCGACGCCCGCGTTGACCAGGTGCCCGCACTCGTTGTAGCAGACGGCGCGCAGCCCGCCGCCGTCGTCGTGCCGCCACCGCGTCACCGACGCGTTCGCGACCGGCTCCTTCTCCACTTCGAGCACCTGCCGCTCGGTGAGGTCCTCGACCAGGTAGCGGGTCATCACCACGATCGCGTCATGGGTCACCACCAGCGCCCGGCCGCCGGGGGCCTCGGCCTCCAGGTCGCGGTAGAAGCTGCGCAGCCGCAGCGCCAGGTCCGCCCAGGACTCGCCGCCGGGCGGCCGGTAGTAGAACTTGCCGAGCCGCTTCAGCCGGTCGGCCTCGTCCGGGTACCGGCGCTGCACCCCGATCCAGGTGAGGCCCTGCAGGATGCCCTGCTCGCGGTCGCGGATCCGCTCGTCCACCGTCATCCGCAGGCCGCCCGGGTCCTGCGGGCGGGCGTAGGACGTCTCGGCGAGCGCGAGGCGCGCGGTGTCGAGGGTCCGCAGGTACGGGGACACCGCGACGAGCGTCGGCCGCTCGTCCTCGGGGAGCGCGGCGAGCCAGCGGCCCAGCGCCGCCGCCTGCGCCCGGCCCCGCTCCGACAGCGGGACGTCCGCGTCGCGCTCGGGGATCCCCGTCTCCTCCGCGTCCGTGCCCTCCACCGCCTGGTAGGCGAGGTTGCCGGTGCTCTCACCGTGCCGGGTCAGGTTGAGCCACTGCAGCGAATTCACGGTCGCCATGCTGCCATGGCCGGAGCCATGCGCGGACCGCGTGCTCTACAGCCGGTAGTACTCTCTAGGGCGTGACGACCGCCCTGGCCGCCGTGATCATCGCGGTGGCGCTCCTCATCGCCGTGTACGCGCTGGTGACGGCGCTGCGCGGGCGGGCGATGGGGCTTCCCGACCTGATCGGGCTCGGGGTGCTGGAGGTGCTGCTGGTCGCGCAGGCCGCCGTCGGGTTCGTCAAGCTGTCGGGGGACGAGGGGCCGAAGCACCCTGCCACGTTCATCGGCTACCTGCTGGCCGTCCTGGTGATCCCGGTCGCGGGCGCCGTGTGGGGGCTGCTGGAGCGGACCCGGTGGGGCTCCGCGGTGCTGGTGGTCGCGGGCGTCGCCGTCGCCGTCATGATCGTCCGAATGAACCAGCTGTGGAGCGGCAGTGCCTGAGCCCGACACCGGCGTCACCGGCGAACCGGCCGCCGCCCGTCCCGACGGCGAGCGGGTCCGCACCGGCACCGGCAGCGGCCCCGGCCGGCTGCTCGTCGCCGTCTACGCGATCTTCGCGCTCGCGGCCGGCGCGCGCGCGGGCGTGCAGATCGGCACCAAGTTCTCCGACGCGCCGCTGGCCTACTCCCTGTCGGCGTTCGCCGCGGCCGTCTACGTTCTGGCGACGGTCGCGCTCGCCCGTGGCGGCCGGACGTCGTTCCGGGTCGCCGTCACGGCCTGCTCGGTGGAGCTGGCCGGCGTCCTGGCGATCGGCACCCTCAGCCTCGTCGACCGCGCGGCGTTCCCGGACGCCACGGTCTGGTCCGGGTACGGCGAAGGGTACGGGTTCGTCCCGCTGGTCCTGCCGGTGGTGGGGCTGCTGTGGCTGCGCCGCACCGCCCGCCGCGCCCGCGCCGGCGGCTGATCCCCCGGGCCGCCCCGGCCGGACGGTCTGGAACCGCGCGCCCGCCGGTCCCGCGCCGGTCCCGGGGGGCGCGCGGAGCTCGTTCGTCTCCAACACGATCATCGGTCCTCGTCCCGTCGTCGGCGAGGCGGGTCAGGCCGCCGTGGTGACCGCGTCGCCGCCACCGGCGTCCCCGGCGGCGACCTCCGCGGGAGCGGCGTCCGCCGGGGACGGGCCGGCGGGCTCGGCCGTCACCGGGCCCGCTTTCACGGGCTCGGCGGTCACGGGGGTGTCGGCCGCCGGTTTCGCGGCGACCCGCGACGGCGGCGGGGGAGCGTCGGTCATGATGCGGCCGCCGATCGGCAGGCTGTGGACCGCGGCCCGCGCGATCGCCTCGACCTCCTCCGCGGAGTGCTCGGCGACCGGGTTGCGGCGCATCCAGCGCACCAGCCGCAGCGGCGGCGCGAACACGATCCCGTCGGCGGTGAACGGCGACCGGACCAGCTTGCCGCCGTGGACGGCGAGGACGGGCGTCACCGTCACCGGGGCGCCGTACCTGCCGGAGATCAGCCGCCCCGCCTCCGCGGCCCGCGCGGTCAGCCCGCCCACCAGCTTGGACTGGGTGCGGCCGTCGATGAACAGGCGGCCGCCGTGGTGGGAGATCTCCGCGTCCGGCGCCCACGCCTCGTTGTGCACCAGCCACACCCCGCCCGGCCCGACGACCAGCTCGTCCGCGGTCTCGTGCCCGGGGACGACCCGGCCGTGCAGCACCCGGTGGCCGCGCCGCTCCAGCGTGAGGCGCAGCGTCCGGTCCATCCGCTCGACGCCGCGCCGCCCGCGCCGCCACACCCGGGAGGCGTTGTACAGCCGCCAGTGCACCAGCGCGTCGGCGGACGCAAGCAGGACGGCCGCCACGACTCCGAAAACAGCGTTCACCAGCAGCCCGCACAACAGCAGCGCCGCGAGCGCCAGAATTGCGCGGGTCCGCAACCGGCCTTTTCGGCCGCGCTGCCAGAGCTCCTCGTAAACCGCCTGCGGCGATCCGCCGGTGAACGCCTCACGGCCGCGGATATAGATGGACTCGCCGAGCATCACCGAACCTCCAGCACCAGCGACGACGGCCTCATTATGGCGAAAGGCGGCCGATTGCCGCCACACGTGGCGAGGTGAGGGAAACCAAACGGTAAAGCAACTTCCGGGTCCGGAGCATTGCTTACCTGGTAGTTTGCGGAGGTTGCCGAGGCGATTCCTGGGCAGAACTTTAGAGCGTTCTGCGTGATTTACGAAATGCGCGATGCAACTATCACCGTAACCCGCAGAGGGCCTTTCGGGGCGGTGGCATTTCTCACATGGACGATCACCCGCGGCCACCGGTACGGTCGTCTGCCGCCACACTGGACGGATGCACATCAGCGCCGCCGAGGCCCTGCCGGTCCGCCATGCCGTCCCCGGGCTGCGCGCCGCGCTCGCCGCCCGCGGCGCCGCCGTCCTCGCCGCGCCGCCCGGCACCGGCAAGACCACCCTCGTCCCGCTCGCGCTGGCCGGCCTCGCCCTCGCCGCCGGCCACGAAGCGGC
>NZ_JBEYYT010000667.1:0-3776 GCF_040645715.1 Spirillospora sp. NPDC046719
CGTACTCGAACACCATGATCAGTCCAGGGTGAAGTAGTCGGGACCGGAGTACACCCCGGTGGACAGCTTGCGGCGCTGCATCAGCAGATCGTTCAGGACACTGGAGGCGCCGAGCCGGAACCAGTCAGGCGACAGCCAGTCCGGGCCGGCGGTCTCGTTCACCAGCACCAGATACTTGATCGCATCCTTGGTGGTACGAATCCCACCCGCGGGCTTCACCCCGACCTGACGCCCCGTCGCCGCGCGATAGTCGCGGACGGCCTCCAGCATCACCAGCGTCACCGGCAACGTCGCCGCCGGAGACACCTTCCCGGTCGAGGTCTTGATGAAATCCGCGCCCGCCCGCATCGCCAACCACGACGCCCGCCGCACATTGTCGTAGGTGACCAATTCGCCGGTCTCCAAGATCACCTTCAGATGCGCGTCCCCGCAGGCGTCCTTGACCGCGACGATCTGCTCGAAGACCGTCCCATAGTCACCCGACAGGAACGCGCCACGATCGATCACCATGTCGATCTCGCTCGCGCCCGCCGCGACCGCCGCGCGGGTGTCGGCGAGCTTGGCCTCCAGCGGCGCACGCCCGGACGGGAACGCCGTCGCCACCGACGCGACCCCGACCCCCGACCCGTCCAGCGCCGCGACGGCCGTCTCCACCATGTCCGGATACACGCACACCGCCGCCACCTTCGGCACCGTCGCGTCCGCCGGATCAGGACGGACGGCCTTGGCACACAACGCCCGCACCTTCCCGGCCGTGTCCGCACCCTCCAACGTGGTCAAATCCACCATCGAGATCGCCAGATCGATCGCCTCGGCCTTCGCCGACGTCTTGATCGACCGAGTCGCGAGCCGCGCCGCCCGCTCCTCCGCCCCGACCTGGTCCACGCCCGGAAGTCCGTGCAGGAATCCCTGCAACTCGGTCACGGTCATCGGGTCCTGCCCGCCTTCCTGGGGGTCCGGGGCGGGGCCGTCGAGGCCCGCTCGATGATCTTTATGTCCATGACGATGCGCCGGGGGAGGTCCCGGGTCTGGCTGTCGTCGAAGCGGTGCAGCAGCAGCCGCATGGCGAGGACGCCCTGCTCGGTCATCGGGCGGTCGACGACGGTCAGCGGCGGCCGCAGCAGCGGCCCGGTGTCCAGGTCGTCGAAGCCGATGAGGCTGATCTGCCCGGGGACGTCCACCCGCATGTCGTGCAGCGCCTTCAGCGCGCCCAGCGTGGTGAGGTTGTTCGCCGTGAAGATCGCGGTCGGCGGCTCGGCGAGCGACAGCAGCGACAGGGTGAGCTGGTAGGCGCGCTCCTCGCGGAAGTCGCCGATCAGGTCGAGTTCCGGCGGGATCTCGACGCCGGCGGCGGACACGGCCTCCAGGAACCCGTCCCGCCGGTACCGGCCCGGCGTGGACTCCTGACCGCCGCTGATCATCGCGATGCGGGTGTGGCCGAGGGCGAGAAGGTGCTCGGCGGCCTGCCTGCCGCCCGCGCGGTTGTCGACGAGGACGGCGTCGAAGCTCTCCCCGTCGGCGAGGTCCCGGTCGATGAACACGACCGGCAGCCCGCTGTCGCGCAGCTGCACCGGGGTCTGCTCGTGCTCGGTGGCGGGGGCGAGGATGATGCCGTCCACTTGGCGGGCCATGTCGGCGAGCAGGTCGGCCTCGCGGGCGCCGCTCTCGTCGCTGTTGGCGAGCAGCAGCCGGTAGCCGCGGTCGCGGCTGACGGACTCCATGCCCTTCACGACCGCGGCGAAGTACGGGTTGGTGATGTCGGGGACGACGACGCCGATGGTGCGGGTGCGTCCCGACTTCAGCGACTGCGCCGCGATGTTCGGCGCGAAGCCCAGCTCATCCACGGCGGCGCGGATGGCCTCCGCCGACCTGACCCGCTGTCCCCGCAGGAACCGCGAGACGGTGGCGGGGGAGACGCCTGCCCGCGCCGCCACGTCGTGGATGGTCGCCACGTCGACTCCCGTCTGTTGCCCAGATCACTGAAACCGTTGTCAGAGAATGATTGCAGCATGGGCGCGGACGATGTCAATAGGCGAGGCGGGCGAAAAGGCGCTGATCTGCTGTTACCGGGCCCCTGCGGCGTCGCGGGAAGCTCCGGTCGTCCGAAGAAACAGAAATCGGTTTCAGTGCCGGACGTCCGGCGGCCGCCTCAGCCGGTCTCGATGACGGGGTCGCCGCCGAGGTAGGCGGCCTTGACGCGGTCGTCGCGCGCGAGGTCCGCGGCCGGGCCGTCCAGCACGATGCGGCCCGTCTCCAGCACGTAGGCGCGGTCGGCGAGGCGGAGCGTCTGGTGCGCGTTCTGCTCGACGATGAGAACGGTCGCGCCCTGGTCCCGGATCTCGCGGACGACCCGCAGCACCTGCTGCGCCGTCCGCGGCGCCAGCCCCATCGTCGGCTCGTCGAGGGCGAGCAGCCGGGGGCGCAGCATCAGCGCGCGGCCGATGGCGAGCATCTGCTGCTCGCCGCCGGACAGCAGCCCGGCGAGCTGCCCGCGCCGCTCCCCGAGCCGCGGGAACATGGCGTAGACCTCCTCGCGGCGGGCGCTCACCGCGGCGCGGTCGCGGCGCCGCAGGTAGCCGCCGAGCAGCAGGTTCTCCGCGACCGTCAGCGCCGGGAACACCCGGCGGCCCTCCGGGACGTGCCCGAGCCCGGCGGCGACGATCCGGTGCGCGCCGAGCCGGGTGATGTCGCGGCCGTCGAACTCGACCCGTCCCGACCGGGCCCGGTGCAGCCCGGTGAGGGTGCGCAGCGCGGTCGTCTTGCCCGCGCCGTTGCTGCCGAGCAGCGCGACGATCTCGCCCTCGGCGACCTCGAAGGAGATCCCGGCCAGCGCCTCCACCTGCCCGTAGCGGCTGTGCAGGTCCGTCACCCGCAGCAGGGTCACCCCAGCACCTCCGTGACGAGGTCGGTCTCCGGGTCGTCGGGCACGCCGAGGTACGCGGCGATCACCCGCGGGTCCGCCCGGATCTCGGCGGGCGGGCCCTCCGCGATCGCCCGGCCGTGCTCCAGCACGGTCACCCGGTCGGAGATCGACATGACGAGCGCGACGTCGTGCTCGATCAGCACGACGGCGGTGCCGAGCCCGCTGATCCGCGCGATGAGCTCCATCAGCGCGCGCTTCTCGGTCGGGTTGGCGCCCGCGGCGGGCTCGTCGAGCAGCAGCACCCGCGGCTCGGCGGCGAGCGCCCGCGCGATCTCCAGCCGGCGCCGGTCGCCGTAGGGGAGGCCCCCGGCGAGCCGGTCCGCCGCCCCGGCCAGCCCGACGAAGTCCAGGCAGCGGCGGACCGCGTCGAGGTCGGCGCGGCGCGGCGGCCGCAGCAGCGCCCGGTCGCGGGCGAACCGGCCGATCAGCACGTTCTCGGCGACGGTCATCTCGTCGAACAGCCGGATGCTCTGGAACGTGCGGGCCAGCCCGGCGGCGGCGACCCGGTGCGGGGACAGCCCGCGCACCCGCCGCCCGGCGAGCGCGACGGTGCCCGCCGACGGCGGGATCAGCCCGGTGATGCAGTTGAACGCGGTGGTCTTGCCCGCCCCGTTCGGGCCGATCACGCTCACCACCTGCCCGGCGGCGGCGCGCAGCCGCAGGTCCTCGACGGCCGTCACGCCGCCGAACTCCCGGGACAGGCCGTCCACCTCCAGCAGCGCGCCCGGCCCCGCCGGGGCGGGGGGCGCCGCGGCCGGCGCCCCCGCCGGCGGCCCGCCCCCCCGCGGGCGCCGCGCCCGCCCCGAGCCCGGGCCTGGACCGGCTCGACGAGCTGGCCGCGGCGGCCCGCAAC
>NZ_JBEYYT010000668.1:0-3766 GCF_040645715.1 Spirillospora sp. NPDC046719
TTGAAGCTCCCACCGATCAAGCCAAACATATACTCTACTTTGAACCAATTGCATGGCTAATTTGTCGACAAAATCGCTATCACTGTGTGAGCCCGGCGGGCAGCAGCCCGGCGGGGACGCCGCCGTCGCCCGCGTACTCAACGGGGCCGAGCACCTCCGCCACGTCCGGGGACTGGGGCGCCGACACGATCCGCGTCCCCGGCCCTGCCACGGCCCGCTTCTCCGCGGCGATCTCGGCGGGCGTGTCGCCGAGCACGCCCGCGTGCTCCAGGAAGACCGGCGTGATCGCGACCACGTCCGGCGGGAACAGCGACACCTCGTCGGACCGTCCGCCCATCCCGGCCTCCAGGACGAGCGCGTCCGCGCCCGCGCGGCGCGCGTGCAGCACGCCGGCCAGCGTGAACAGCCCCGACGGCGACAGGTAGCCGTCCTGCGGCGGTCCCAGCTCCGCCATGGCCGCGCCGAGCAGGCCGCCGAGGCGGGCGAGCTCGGCCTCCGGGATCGCGCGGCCGTCGATCCTGATCCGGTCCCGGTTGGTGCGCAGGCCGGGGCTGGTGACGGTGCATACCCGCAGGCCGGAGGCGGCGAGGAACGCGGACGCGTACGTCGCCGCCGTCCCCTTCCCCTTGGACCCGACGACGGTCAGCACCGGCAGGCCGGGGGACAGGACGTCCAGCGCCTCCGCCAGCTCGCGCGCGCGGGCCAGGCTGCGCGTCTCGCCGGGACGACGCCGCTCCCATTCCCGGAAGAAAACCTCGTCAGCCCGCATACCTTCCATGGTTCCACTCGGCGCATGGGTCCGCCGGGCGCGCCCCCGGCCGCCACGGGTGCGGACAGGGCGCCCAGCGGCGGCGGATAGGCTCTCATCGTGAGCCAGGCAACCGAGCCGCTCGACTACCGCGGCGCCGTGAACGCGATCATGAGCCGGGGCGTCGAGTGGGAGATCGACCCGACCCTCGACCGGATCCGCGACCTCGTCGACGTCCTGGGCGAGCCGCACCGCGCGTATCCGGTGATCCACGTCGCGGGCACCAACGGCAAGTCCAGCACCGCGCGGCTGATCGAGTCGCTGCTGCGCGAGCGCGGCCTGCGCACCGGGCTGTACACCAGCCCCGAGATGACCACGCTGCGCGAGCGGATCGCGATCGACGGGGAGCCGATCAGCGAGGAGCGGTTCGCCGAGGCGTTCCAGGACGTGCTGCCCTACGTGCAGCTGATCGACGGCAAGCACGAGGTGCGGCTGTCGTTCTTCGAGGTCCTCACGGCGATGGCGTTCGCCGCGTTCGCCGACGCCCCCGTCGACGTGGCGGTGGTCGAGGTCGGCATGGGCGGCACCTGGGACGCCACGAACGTCGCCGACGGCACGGTCGCCGTCGTCACCCCGATCGGCCTGGACCACACCCGCTACCTGGGCGACACCCTCGAGGAGATCGCCGGGGAGAAGGCGGGGATCATCAAGCCGGGCTGCGTCGCGGTGCTGTCCCAGCAGCCCGTCGAGGCGGCCGAGGTGCTGCTGCGGCGGGTCGTGGAGACCGGCGCCGCCGCGGCGCGCGAGGGCATCGAGTACGGCGTGCTGAGCCGGGACGTCGCGGTCGGCGGCCAGATGATCGGCGTGCGCGGCCTGCACGGCACCTATGACGAGATCTTCCTGCCGCTGTTCGGGGAGCACATGGCGAGCAACGCCGCGACCGCGCTGGCGGCCGTCGAGGCGTTCGCCAGCGGCGCGCCGACCAGGGGAGAGGTGGCGCTGGAGGCCGCCACCCGGATCGCGCCCGGCGAGGCGTTCCTCGGCGGCGACGAGGGGCAGCTCGACCCGGCGCTGGTGCGCAGCGGGTTCGCCAAGTCGGCGTCGCCGGGCCGGCTGGAGGTCGCCCGGACGGGCCCGACCGTGCTGCTGGACGCGGCGCACAACCCGGCCGGGATGGCGGCGACCGTCGCCACGGTCACCGAGTCGTTCGGCTTCACCCGGCTCGTCGGCGTGCTCGCCGTCGCCGCGGACAAGGACGTCGCCGGGGTCCTCGACCAGCTCGAACCGGTCGTGGCGGAGCTGGTCGTCACCCGCAACTCCTCGCCGCGGTCGCTGCCGCCCGAGGAGCTGGCGGAGATCGCCGAGGGGATCCTCGGGCCGGAGCGGGTGCACGTCGCCGACCGCCTGGACGACGCGATCGACCAGGCGATCGGCCTCGCCGAGGAGACCGGCGAGTACCGGGGCGCCGGCGTCCTGATCACCGGTTCGGTGGTCACCGCCGGCGACGCCAGGACACTGCTGCGCGTAGAGGGGGGCCGGTGACCGCCATGACCGAGGGCACTGCGCAGGGCGCGACGGAGGGCACCCCGGAGCCGGCCGGGCGGAAGCCCGGCAGCCCGGTGCGGCGGCTGTACGCCACGGTGCTGGCCTGCGAGGCGATCGTGATCGCGCTGGCGATCCCGGTGGCGGTCTCGGTGCTGGACGTGTCCGGGACGACGGCCGGGGCGGTGTGCGGCGGCCTCGCGGTGCTGTGCCTGCTGATGGCCGGGCTGCTGCGGTTCCCGTGGTCGTTCGCGGCGGGCTCGGCGCTGCAGGTGGCGATCATCGCGACCGGCTTCATGGTGCCGGCCATGTTCTTCCTCGGCGCGCTGTTCGGGGCGCTCTGGCTGACGGCCTTTTGGATGGGACGCAAGGTGGAGCGGCTCCCGGCGCGCTAAATTCTCGGGGACGGCATCACTTCCTCCGCCGAATCCCTGCGCGTTCCACGCAAACAATTCCGACATTCTTCTTTATTGGGAAATAGTGCGTTCGGTGGGGACGACCTCCGAAGGAGCACGCCGTGTCCTCCCACGCGCACGACCGGCCGGGCGTCCCGCTCCCGGCACCGGACCCTCCCGCCGCCGGCGCCGCGGCGGCACGGCGCCGGGGCGCGGCCCTCGGCGCGCTGCTGACCGCCGTCACCGTGCTCCCCGCCGCGGTGCTGGTCGTGCCCGACGCCACCGCCGGCATCGTCCCCGTGGCCGCGCACGCCCTCGGCCTCGGCGAGGGCCGCGTCCCCGCCCTGCTGCGCGCCACCGGCCTGTCGCTGCCCGCGCTCGCCCTCACCCTCCCCCTCGCCGCCGTCGCCGCCCGCCGCCTCCCCGCGTGGGCGGTCCTCGCGACCGGCCTCGCCGTGCTGCTCGGCGGGCTCGGCGCCGTCCGGTTCGCTGGCTCGGTGCCGGTGGTCGGCGCGGTCCGCGCCGCGCAGGGCGCCGGAGCCGGGATCGCGCTGCCCGCCTCCCTCGTCCTTGTGTGGGAACGGCGGAACGCGGCCCTGTCCGCCCTCTGGGCGGGCGTGCTGGCCGCGTCGCTCCTGATCGCGATGCCGGTGGCACTGCGCGCCGTCCCGCCGCCGCGCACCGGGACGGCACCGGCCGGCTGGCACGGGACCGGCTGGCACGCGGCGCTCGCTCCCTACCCCTGGCTCGCCGGCGCGGCGGCGGGCGCCGCCGTCCTCGGCGTGCTGCTGCGCGGGCGCGTCCCCTGGACGCTGCCGCCGCCGCGCCTCGCCGAACGCGGACGGCTCGCGCTGCCGTGCGTCCCCGTCGCGGGCTTCGCGTTCCTCGCCGTCGTCGCCGCGCACGGATGGTCGCCGGGTGCCCGCCTGGTCGTGGCCGCGTCCGCGCTCGCCGCGCTCGCCGGGCTCGCGCTCGCGGGCGGCGCCGAGGGCGGCCCCTTCGGCTGCGCGCCCGTCATGGTCGCCACCGGGCTGCTCGCCTACCCGCTCGCGGCGCCGCTGTCCGGTCTCGCCGCCGCGGG
>NZ_JBEYYT010000669.1:0-3750 GCF_040645715.1 Spirillospora sp. NPDC046719
CTTCGAGCGGCGGCCGGATCCACGCGGCCAGCGGCGAGAAGACCCCGCCGAGGACGATCGCGTCCGGGTCGACGAGGTTGACGACGGAGGCGAGCGCGCCGCCGAGCGCGCGGCCCGCGCGGTCCACCGCGGCGAGCGCGGCGGCGTCGCCGCGGTTCAGCCGGTCGAGGAGCGCGTTGACCGAGCCGTCCGGGCCGGTGACCGTCCTCGCCTGCGGGATGCCGGCGGCGCGCAGCATCGCCTCCTGACCGGCGATCTGCTCCAGGCAGCCGCGCCCGCCGCACGAGCAGGGCGGGCCGGACGGGTCGGCGACCAGGTGGCCGAGCTCGCCGGCGAAGCCGTGCGCGCCGCGGAAGACCCGGCCGTCGACGACGATGCCGGCGCCGATCCCGATCTCGCCGGAGACGTGCACGAAGTCGCCGAGCCGCGCGCCGCCCCCGAACCACAGCTCGCCGAGCGCGGCGAGGTTCGCCTCGTTGTCGTACTCGGCGGGCAGCGGCGCCGGGCCGGTGGGCACGGCGACGGGGACGTCCGCCCAGCCGAGGTTCGGGGCGTGCCGGACGACGCCGTGCTCGCGGTCGAGCAGGCCGGGCAGCGCGACGGCGGCGCCGGCGACCGCGAGGCCCTGGCCCGCGACGGCGGCGACGGCCTCCGCGGCGAGCGCCGACAGCGCGGCGAGGACGTCGGCGGGGGGCCGGCCGCGGTTGTCGGCGCTGACCACGTGCCGGTACCGGACCTGCTTGCCGAGGTCGAGGACGCAGGCGGCGAGGTAGTCGACGTTCACCTCCAGGCCGAGCCCGGCGGCGCCGTCCCCGGCGATCGACACGCCGACGCCGGGCCGGCCGCGCTCCCCCTCGTGCACGGGCGCGCCGTCGCGGACGAGGCCCGCCCCCTCCAGCAGACCGACGAGGTTGGAGACGGTGGTCTTGGTGAAGCCGGTCAGCTCGGCGAGCCGGGCCCGGGTGACGGGCTGGTGCCGGGCGATGTGCTCCAGCACGACCGCGAGGTTGCGCCCGCGCATCGTCGCGTGCCGGACGGGGGCGTTCCCGGACTTCGTCATGAACCAACCCTAATTCAATCGGGTGCCTGGGCAGGGGCGATGTCATCTGCTACGTTAATTAGTCCAAACTCTTTACGAAAGAGGGCGCATGGCCGAGACCCTGGTGGCGGGCGTCGATTCGTCGACGCAGTCGACGAAGGTCGTGCTCTGCCGCGCCGGGGACGGCACCGTCGTCGCGCAGGCGTCGGCGCCCCACCCGGACGGCACCGAGTGCCATCCCCGGCACTGGTGGGACGCGCTGGCGCGGGTCCGCGAGGTGCTGGAGCGGGCCGACGCGGTCGCCGTCGCCGCGCAGCAGCACGGCATGGTCGCGGTCGACGGCGCCGGCGAGGTCGTGCGGCCCGCGCTGCTGTGGAACGACACCCGCTCCGCGCCGCAGGCGCGCGCGCTGGTCGCCGAGCACGGCGGGCCGAAGGCGTGGGCGGAGCGGACCGGCAGCGTGCCGCTCGCCTCGTTCACCGTCGGCAAGCTGCGCTGGATGGCCGAGCACGAGCCCGAGAACGCGCGCCGCACCGAGCGGGTGATGCTCCCGCACGACTGGCTGACCTGGCGGCTCGGCGCGAGCGAACCGGTCACCGACCGGGGCGACGCGTCCGGCACCGGCTACTGGTCCCCCGCCGCCGGCACCTACCAGCCCGACCTGCTGCGCGCCGCGCTCGGCCGCGACGCCGAGCCGCCCCGCGTCGCCGCCCCCGGCGTGGCGGTCGGCGAGACGTCCTGGGGCGCGGCGCTCGGCCCCGGCACCGGCGACAACATGGGCGCCGCGCTCGGCCTCGGGCTGGAGCCCGGCGACGTCGTGGTGTCGATCGGCACGTCCGGGACGGCGTTCGCGGTCGCCGACGCCCCCGCCGCCGACCCGTCCGGCCTGGTCGCCGGGTTCGCCGACGCGACCGGCCGGTTCCTGCCCCTCGTCTGCACGCTGAACGCCGCCCGGATCCTGTCGGCCGCCGCGTCCATGACCGGCGCGAGCCTGGCGGAGCTGTCGGCGCTCGCGCTCGCCGCCGAGCCGGGCGCGGGCGGCCTGACGCTGCTGCCGTACCTCGACGGCGAGCGCACCCCCGACCGTCCCGACGCCACCGGGGTGCTCGCCGGCCTCACCACGTCCAACGCCACCCGCGAGAACGTCGCGCGGGCCGCGGTCGAGGCGCTGCTGTGCTCCCTCGCCGACGCCGTCGGCCATCTCGCCGCCCAGGGCGTCGTGCCCCGCCGCACCCTGCTCATCGGCGGCGGCGCGCGGTCAGAGGCCGTCCGGGCACTGGCCCCCGCGATCCTGGGTACACCGGTCACCGTCCCGGAGCCCGCCGAATACGTCGCGCTCGGCGCCGCCCGCCAGGCGGCCTGGGCGCTCGCGGGCACGCCGGAGCCGCCGCGCTGGCCCGCGCCGCCCGCCACCGAGCACACCACCGACCGCGCGGCGGACGCGGAGCCGGTCCGCGCGCGCTACGCCGCGCTGCGCGACTCCGCCCCGCAGATCTGACAAGGAGACCCATGAGCGACTACACGCCCGTCCCGGAAGACCGGTTCTCGTTCGGCATCTGGACGGTCGGCTGGCAGGGCGTCGACGTGTTCGGCCCCGGCACCCGGCCGCCGATGCCCGCCGACCGCGCCGTCCGGAAGCTCGCGGAGATCGGCGCCTACGGCGTCAACTTCCACGACAACGACGTGTTCGACTTCGACGCCTCGCCCGCCGAGCGCCAGGAGAAGATCGACGCGTTCAAGAAGGCCCTGGACGAGACGGGCCTGGTCGTCACCACCGCGACGACCAACCTGTTCTCCCACCCGATCTTCAAGGACGGCGCGTTCACCGCCAACGACCGCGACGTCCGCCGGTTCGCGCTGCGCAAGGTCATGGACAACCTCGACCTCGCCGCCGAGCTGGGCGCGAAGACCTATGTGTGCTGGGGCGGCCGCGAGGGCGCCGAGTCGGGCGCCGCGAAGGACGTCCGCGCCGCCCTGGACCGTTACAAGGAGGCGTTCGACGTCCTCGGCGACTACGTCGCCGACCAGGGCTACGACCTGCGCTTCGCCATCGAGCCGAAGCCGAACGAGCCGCGCGGCGACATCCTGCTCCCCACCATCGGCCACGCCCTCGCCTTCATCCAGACCCTGGAGCGGTCCGAGAACGTCGGCCTCAACCCCGAGGTCGGGCACGAGGAGATGGCCGGCCTCAACTACGCGCACGGCCTCGCGCAGGCGCTGTGGCAGGGCAAGCTGTTCCACATCGACCTGAACGGCCAGCACGGCCCCCGCTACGACCAGGACCTGCGCTTCGGCGCGGGCAACGCGCGCGGCGCGTTCTGGGTCGTCGACCTCATCGAGAACAGCGACTACAGCGGCCCGGTCCACTTCGACTTCAAGCCGCCGCGCACCGAGGACGACGAGGGCGTCTGGGAGTCGGCGCGGGCCTGCATGCGCAACTGGCTGATCCTGCGCGAGAAGGCCCGCGCCTTCCGCGCCGACCCCGAGGTCCAGGACGCCCTGCGCGACGCGAAGCTCGACGAGCTGGCCGTCCCGACCCTCGCCGACGGCGAGGACTGGCGCTCCGTCCGCGACGCGTCCCCCGACATCGAGGCCCTCGCCACCCGCGGCGCCGCCTTCGAACGCCTCGACCAGCTGGCCCTGGAACACCTCTACGGCGTGAGGTAAAGCCCCACGGGCCCGTCCGTCGTGACGGGGGTTCCAGGGGGTCG
>NZ_JBEYYT010000670.1:0-3749 GCF_040645715.1 Spirillospora sp. NPDC046719
ATCTTTTTTGGCGGTGTCGGGCCGTGACCCGCCCCCCCCCCCCCCCCGCGGCGCCCGCCCCCGCCCGGGCGCCCGCGCCCGCCCCGGCCCCCCCGGCCCCCCCCGAACCGCGCCGGACGCGCGCGGACCGGGCCCGCCAGGTCGCGGACGTCCTGCGCCGCCAGGTGCTCTACGGCGACCTGCGCAGCGGCGCGCTGCCCGCCGAGGCCGAGCTCGTCCGCGAGTTCGGCGCGTCCCGCAACACCGTCCGGGAGGCCCTGGCGCTGCTGCGCGCCGAGGGCCTCATCGAGCGCTGCCCCGGCGTCGGCACGCACGCGGTCGCCGAGAAGTACCCGCACGGGCTGGAGCGGCTCCTCGGCCTCGCCGAGACGCTGCGCGAGCACGGCGAGGTCGCCAACGAGGTCCGGACGACCGGCCTGCTCACCCCGTCCCGCGAGGTCTCCTCCCGGCTGCGGCTGCCCGCCGGGGAGCAGGTCGTCTACATCGAGCGGATCCGGCGGCTGAACGGGCTGCCGCTCTCCCTCGACCTCACCTACATCCCGCGCGACCTCGGCGAGCCGCTGCTGGCCGAGGACCTGGTCCGCAACGACATCTTCGTCCTGCTCGAACGCATCGCCGGCCGGCCGCTCGGCCGGGCCGAGGTGACGCTGGAGGCGGTCAACGCCGACCCGCACTCCGCCGCCACCCTGGACGCCCCGCGCGGTGCCGCCCTGCTGATGCTCGAACGCCTCACCCACCTGTCGGACGGGCGCCCCGTGGACCTGGAGTTCATCCGCTTCCGCGGCGACCGGATCACGATGAGCGGCTCCATGAGCCGCGCCTAGCCCCGCCCTCCTTCCCGGCCGTCCGGCCGAAGCCGCGCAGCGCCGCGCGGCGGGTCCCGCATGCCCGCACACCACTGGAGAACCCATGTCCCTCGTGGAGAACCGCGCCGACGTCCCCGTGACGGTGGACGAGGCGCTCTGCATCGACGGCTGCACGCTGTGCATCGACGTCTGCCCGCTGGACGCCCTCGCGGTCCACCCGGAGACCGGCAAGGCGTACATGCACGTGGACGAGTGCTGGTACTGCGGGCCGTGCGCCGACCGCTGCCCGACCGGGGCCGTGACCATCGACATGCCGTACCTGCTGCGCTGAGGACCCGACCGATGAACGCGATGCAAGCGAAGAACGCGATGCGAGCGAAGAACGCGATGCCGCCGATGAACGCGATGAAGACGACACTGGCCGCGGGCGCCGCCCTCCTCCCGCTCCTGGCCGGCTGCACCGTGGCCGGGAACGCCGCCGACGGCGGAGGGTCGGGGCAGATCGTCGTGGGGTACCAGTCCAAGACCATCAACACCGTCACGGCCGGGACGCTGCTGCGCTCGCTCGGCTACTTCGAGAAGCGGCTGAAGGCGCTCGGGAAGCAGGACGGCACGAAGTACTCGGTGGTGTGGCGCGACTACGACACCGGCGCGCCCATCACCGCGCAGATGCTCGCCGGGAAGATCGACATCGGCTCGATGGGCGACTACCCGCTGCTGATCAACGGGTCGCGGGCGCAGGCCCAGGGCGGCGACGCGAAGACCTCCTGGGTGTCGGTGACCGGCTACAACATGCGCGGCTCGCTGAACGGCGTGGTCGTCGCCCCCGGTTCGAAGGCGAGGACGCTGCGCGACCTCAAGGGGAAGACGGTCTCGACGAGCGTCGGCTCGGCCGGCCACGGCACGTTCGTCCAGGCCGCCCGCAAGTACGGACTGGACCCCGCCAAGGACGTCAAGGTCGAGAACCAGCAGCCCACGGTCGGCGCCTCGGCGTTGCAGGCGGGCAGCGCGGCGGCGTTCGCCCAGTTCGTCGCCTGGCCCGGGCTGCTGGTCAACAAGGGGCAGGCGCGGCTGCTGTACGACGGCGGCCAACTCGACGTGCCGACGTTCCACGGCGTGGTGGTGCGCGACCAGTTCGCCAAGAAGGACGGCAAGGTGCTGGACGCGTTCCTGCGCGCGCAGATCGACGCGACCGACTACCTGCACGCGCACCCGCTGGCGGCGGCCGAGTCGGTGGCGTCCACCACCGGGCTGCCCGCCGAGACCGTCTACCTCTACAACGGCGCGGGCGGCGTCGCCACGTTCGACCCGACCATCAAGCAGGGGCTGAAGGACGCGTTCGTGCACGACGTCCCGTTCCTGAAGTCCATCGGGGTCATCCAGACGCCGCTCGAAGTCGGGCCCTTCATCAACGACACCTACATCAGGAAGGCGTACGGCGCGTCCTACGACCACGACGCCGCGTCCACCGCCAACCCCGCCGCCATCACCGGGACCGACGAGGTGTGCAAGACCCAGGTGGACGACCCGAAGACCGCCGGCGAGGTGTGGGTGCAGGGCGAGGAGAGGACGCGCCCCGTGGCCGACCCGGTCTGCCTGCTGAAGAACGTGCGCGCGCTCCAGAGCCAGGGCAAGCGGCTCAGGGCCGCCTACATCCCGGACGCCACGACCGGCACCCGCTGGTTCGCCGACAAGGACGTCTGGGTCGAGGACCCGTCCGCCAAGGCGGGGGAGAGGTTCAAGCCGTTCGCCACGGACGAGGGCGCGCGGAAGTACATCGCCGCGCACTCCGGCGCCGAGGTCGTCACCTACGACGAGGCGGTGAAGAGCGCGTGAGCGGCCTCCTGCGCTGGCCCGTCCGCGCCGCGTCCCTCCTGGCCGCGCTCGCGGTGTGGCAGCTGCTGACCGCGGCGAACGTCCGGCTGTGGGTCCGGTTCGACCGGTTCCCCGGCCCGGCCGACGTCCTGCGGGAGTTCGGCCGGCAGGTCGAGCACGCCCAGTACTGGCAGGACGTCGCGCAGAGCCTCGTCCGCATCCTCACCGGGTTCGCGCTCGCCGCCGTCCTCGGCGTCGCCGCGGGCGTCGCCACCGCCCGGTCCCGGTGGGCGGGCGACCTGCTGCAGCCGCTGTTCGAGGTGGCCCGGCCGATCCCGGCGATCGCGCTGGTGCCGGTCGCGATCCTGCTGTTCCCCGCGAACGAGCAGGGCATCGTGTTCATCACCTTCGCCGCCGCGTTCTTCCCCGTCCTCGTCGGCACCCGGCACGCGGTGAAGGCCCTCCCGCTCGTGTGGGAGGACGCCGTCCGCACGCTCGGCGGCAGCCGCGTCCGCGTGCTGTTCGGAGTCGTGCTGCCGGGGATCCTGCCCGGCGTGTTCGGCGGCCTGTCCATCGGGATGGGCGTCGCGTGGATCTGCGTGATCTCCGCCGAGATGATCTCCGGCGACTTCGGCGTCGGCTACCGGACCTGGCAGGCGTACACGATCGTCGACTACCCCGGCGTGCTCGTCGGGATGGCCACCATCGGGCTGCTCGGCTACCTCACCTCCGCCGCAGTGGAGCTGACCGGCCGCCGGCTGACCCGCTGGCTGCCGAGGGAGGGGCGCTCATGACGGGCGAAGCGGACCGGAGCGCGCGTGGACCCGCGTCCCCCCGCGGCGCTGGCGGCGCGATCGAGCTGCGGGCCGAGGGCGTGACGCTCGCCTACGGCGGCCGGCCCGTCGTGACCGGCCTCGACCTCACCGCCGAGGCCGGCGAGATCCTCGCCGTGCTCGGCCCATCCGGCTGCGGGAAGTCGACGCTGCTGCGCGCGTTCGCCGGGCTGCTGCCCGCCGCGTCCGGGCGCGTCCTCGCCGGCGGCGAGCCCGTCACCGGACCGTCCGCCGACCGGGCGCTGATGTTCCAGGACGACGCGCTGCTGCCGTGGCGGACCGCGCGCCGCAACGT
>NZ_JBEYYT010000671.1:0-3748 GCF_040645715.1 Spirillospora sp. NPDC046719
CCGGGGGGGTTCTGGCGGGCCCACCCTTTGCACCCCCGCCGCGCCCGCGCCGGGGGCGCGCCCGGGTCGAGCGGGGCGAGGTCGCAGCCGAGCCGGGACGCGATCCGCAGCGGGACGGCGGCCGGGGGAGCGCCGCGCCACGCGTCCGGCAGCATGACCGGGGAGTCCGGCCCGTACCCGCCGCCCTCGAACAGCAGCCGGTAGCGGTCGGCGCGCAGGTTCAGGCCGGCGCTCGCGCCGATCTCCAGCAGCCGGACCGGCAGCCCGGTCGCGGCGGCGACCGCGAGCAGCCCGCCGATCAGCGGCGCGGCCCGGCCGACCTCGTTGGTCTGCGGCGGGTCGGCGAGCCCCGCGCGGACCTCGGCCGCGTGCCGCGCCAGCACGTCGCGGAACGCGGGCCACGCCGCGCGCGGGTCCGCGGTCCCGCCGGCGGTCGGGTAGTGCGCCGCGAGGGCGGGCGCCCGGCCCTCCAGGACGATCCGGTGCACGGTGCCGAGCATCCGCAGCGCCAGCGCGCTGGACGCGCGTCCCGCGAGCACCTCCGCGACCGGGCCGCCGGCGTCCGCGTCGTCGGCCGCCCGCGCCAGCAGCTCCGCGTACATCGGCGATCCCTGCCCGGCGCACACCCGCGCCTGGGCGAGCAGTTCCTCGCGCACCCCGCCACCTCCCGGCCTCCGCCGGTCCGCCCGTCGGGCGGCCCCGTCTTCGTCAACAGTCACCGTTGTCGCGGCCCGCGTCCCCGGTCATGATCAAAATACCTGGGATGGAAGGGGTCAAAGGTGACGAACCTCCACGATGGACCGGAGTACCGCGCGCGCGGCTGGTGGCGGGACGGGACGTTCCTGGACGACCTCGCCGCGCGGGCCGCCGCGGCGCCGGACCGGCCGGCGGTGGTCAGCCACTTCTGGGAGACCGCCGGCGGTCCCGACACGGTGCTGACCTGGGCGCGGCTCGCCGAACGGGTGGAACGCTGCGCCGCCGGCCTCGCCGCGCTCGGCGTGCGGCCCGGCGACCGGGTCGCGATGCAGCTGGTCAACCAGTGGCAGGCGACCGTCCTCGCGCTCGGCTGCGGCCGCGCGGGCGCGGCCGTGGTGCCGTACTACATCGCCTCCGGCGCCGCCGACACCGAGTGGATCCTGCGCGAGTCGGGGGCGTGCGCGGTGGTGTCGCTGGACGAGGTCCGCGGCCTCGACATCGCCGCGACCATCGCCGGGATGCGCGACCGGCTGCCCGCGCTGCGGCACCAGATCGTCGTCGGCGGGAAGGTCCCCGAGGGCGCGATCGGCTTCGAGGACGGGCTGCTGGCGTCCGGCGCGGCGCCGCCCGAGCACCGTCCGGGCGGCGACGACGTCTTCCAGATCATGTACACGTCGGGGACGACCGGCCGCCCCAAGGGCGTCCGGCACTCCTTCAACACCCTGTACGCGATGGCGCGCTCGTTCACCGTCCCGCTCGGCCTCGGCCCGGACGACGTGCTGTCCACCCCGTGCATCGTCGGCGGGCAGGGCGGCTGGCTGTACGGGATGCTCGCGCCGCTCGTCGCGGGCGCGACCGCCGTGTGGGCGGACGCGTTCAAGCCCGGTGACTTCCTCGACCTCGCCGCCGAGTACGGGATCACCACCGCGTACTTCACCCCGCTGATCCTGGACGAGCTGGTCACCGAGCAGCGCGAGAACCCGCGCCCGCTCGCGCTGCGGCACATGGTCACCGGCTCCACCCCGATCCCGCCCGGCCTGCCCGCGCGGTTCCGCGAGACGTTCGGGTTCCCCGTCCGCCCGCTGTGGGGGATGACCGAGAACGGCGGCGTCACCATCGGCCGCGCCGGCGACCCGCCGGACTGGGCGGCGCGCAGCGACGGGCGGCCGGTCGTCTGGATGGAGGTCCGGCTGGTCGGCGAGGACGGCGCGCCGGTCGACGGGCCGGGGCGGCTGGAGGTGCGCGGCGCGAACCTGTGCCTCGGCTACGAGGGCGCCGACGACGTCTTCGCCGCGTCGCTGCACGACGGCTGGTTCGTCACCGGCGACCTGGCCCGGCCGGACGGCCGCGGCGGCATCAAGATCATCGGCCGCACCAAGGACATGATCAACAAGGGCGGGCTGCACGTGCCCGCCGTCGCCGTCGAGGAGGTGCTGCGCGCCCACCCGCGGGTCGCCGAGATCGCGGTCGTCGGCGAGCCCGAGCCGCTGCTCGGCGAGACCGTCGTCGCCGTCGTCGTGCCGGACGGCGAGCCGCCCGCGCTGGAGGACCTGCACCGCCTCGTCCGGGAGGCGGGGATGACCCCCGGCTACGAGCCGGACCGGCTGGAGGTCGTCGCCGAGCTGCCGAAGACGCCGACCGGGAAGGTCCGCAAGCGCGAGATCGAGGAGGAACTCGCCCGCCGGGCGAGCACCGCCGCCGCGCCGTGACCCCGTCCCGGCGCCGGGCGCTGGCGCTGACGTCGGTGATCCTCGCCAACGTGATGGCGGTGATCGACTACAACATCGTCAGCGTCGCGATCCCGCGGCTGCTGCGCGCCTTCCCCGGCAGCACCCTCGCCGGGCTGTCCTGGACGATCACCGGCTACACCGTGGTGTTCGCCGCCGTGCTGCTGCCCGCCGGCGGCATGGCCGACCGGCTCGGGCCGAAGCGGATCTTCCTGACCGGGCTCGCGGTGTTCACCGCCGGGTCGGCCGCCTGCGCGCTGGCGCCCGGCCCGGCGGGGCTGGTGCTCGCCCGGATGCTCCAGGCCGTGGGCGGCGGCGCGGTCGTCGCCCTCGCGATCTCCGTCGGGCTCAGCGAGTTCCCCGGCCGCGCCGGGCACGCCTTCGGGCTGCTCGGCGCGGTGTCGGGGATCGCCGGCGCGAGCGGGCCCGCGCTCGGCTCGGCGCTGATGGCGCTCGGCGGCTGGCGGTGGATCTTCCTGATCAACCTGCCGCTCGGCGCGCTCGCGCTGGCCTGCGGCGCCGCCGGCATCCCGCCCGGGACGCGGACCGGGCGGGGCCTGCCCGACCTCGCGGGGGTGGCGCTGCTCGCGGGCGGCGTCGCCGCGCTGGTGCTCGGGCTCGTGCAGGGCCCCGACTGGGGCTGGACGGCCCCCGCGGTCCTCGGCGCCGCCGCCGGCGGCACCGCGCTGACCTGGTTCGGCGTGCGCCGGGCGGCGCGGCACCCGCGTCCGGCCGCGGACTTCGCGCTGCTGCGCGCCAGGTCGACGGCGGCCGGGAACGCGGCCATGGCGCTGATGAGCGTCACCCAGTTCGCGGTCGCGCTGTGCGTCGCCCTGTACCTCACCGAGCGGTGGGGCTACTCGGCGCTCACCGCCGCGCTCGCCCTCACCCCGGGCCCGCTCACCTCCGCCGCGGTGTCCTGGTGCGCCGGGCCGCTCGTGCGGTGGGCGGGCGCGCGGTCCGTGGCCGTCGCGGGCGGCCTCACCGGCGCGGCGGGCTGGTGCTGGCCGGTCGCCGCCGAGGCGGCCGGCGCGGGCCGCGCCTACGCCGCGGTCGTGCTGCCCGCGCTCGTCGTCGGCACGGCCGGGATGGCGGCCACCGCGGTCGCGGTCGAGACGATCGCGATGGAGGCCGTCCCGCCCGCCCGGTACGGCAGCGGCAGCGCGCTGATCATGCTGGCGCGGTCGGCGGGCGCCGCCGTCGGCATCGGCGGGCTGGCCGCCGTCCTGCACGAGCCGTCCGCGCGCGGGTTCGACGCCGCCTGGGCCGGGCTGGCCGCCGGAATGCTCGCCGCGGCGCTCGCGGGCGCCGCGGGCACGCGCGGC
>NZ_JBEYYT010000672.1:0-3745 GCF_040645715.1 Spirillospora sp. NPDC046719
GCTCGCTCCGCGTGCCTGCCCGTGGTGGCGGCCGAGGTCCGGCCTTCCGTTCGTCCGTGCAGCCGGGTCCAGGGTCCGTCAGCGGGTGATGTGCTCGATCTTCAGGTCCGCGCTCTTGTGGCGGGCGCGGAGGGGCTTCTTGTCGAACTTGCCGACGGTCGTCTTGGGGATCTCGTCCATGAACGTCCAGTACTCGGGGACCTGCCAGCGGGCCACCCGGGCGGCGAGGTGGTCGGCCAGCTCGGCGGCGGTCGCGGCGGCGTCCGGGCGGAGCACGACGCAGGCGAGCGGCCGCTCGTCCCAGCGCGGGTCGGGGATGCCGATCACGGCGGCCTCGGCGACCGCCGGGTGCCCCATCAGGAGGTTCTCCAGCTCGACCGAGGAGATCCACTCGCCGCCCGACTTGATGACGTCCTTGGCGCGGTCGGTGATCTGGTAGAAGCCGCGGTCGTCGATCGTGCCGATGTCGCCGGTGCGCAGCCAGCCGTCGTCGAACTTCTCCGGCGCCGGGTCGCGGTGGTAGGAGCCGGTGATCCACGGGCCGCGGACCTCGATCTCGCCGACGGACACCCCGTCCCACGGCAGCTCGCGGCCGGCGTCGTCGACGATCCGCATCTCGACGCCCGCGGCGACCCGGCCGGACTTCAGCCGCCAGTCCATCTCCTCGGGCGTGCCGGGTTCCACCTCGGGCGGCGGGAACGCCATGCCGCCGAGCGGGCTGGTCTCGGTCATGCCCCAGCCCTGGATGATGCGCAGCCCGTACCGCTCCTCGAACGCCTCCAGCAGCGAGCGGGGCGCGGCGGCGCCACCGGACGTCCCGGCGCGCAGCGACGACAGGTCCAGCTCGTGCTGCTCGCCGTAGGAGAGGATGCCGTTCCAGATGGTGGGGACGGCGGAGGCGAGCGTGCTGCGCTCCCGGGCGACGAACTCGGTGAGGTGCTGCGGCTGCATGAACGGGCCGGGCATGTGCAGCGTCGCGCCGGACAGGAACGCCCCGTACGGCAGGCCCCAGGCGTTGACGTGGAACATCGGGACGATGGTCAGCACCCGGTCGGCCTCGGTGATGCCGACCAGCGACGCCGACTGCACGGCCATCGCGTGCAGGAACGTCGAGCGGTGCGAGTAGACGACGCCCTTCGGGTCGCCGGTGGTGCCGCTGGTGTAGCACATGGACGCGGCGGACCGCTCGTCCACCTCGGGCCACTCGTAGCCGGGCTCCTCGGCGGCGAGCAGCTCGCGGTACCGCAGGACGGGGGCGCCGTTGCGGTTGGCCTCGAGCGGCGCGCCGTCGCCGTCGCCGACGATGACGAACGCCTCGACGGCGGGCAGCTCGTCCACCACCCGGGCGAGCAGCGGCACGAGGCTGTCGTCGACGATGATCACCTGGTCGTCGGCATGGTTGATGATGTGCGCGAGCTGCTCGGGGAACAGCCGGATGTTGAGGGTGTGCAGGACGGCGCCCATCGCGGGCACCGCGAAGTACGCCTCCAGGTGCTCCTGGTTGTTCCAGCAAAAGGTCGCCACTCGGCCGCCCTGGCGGACGCCGAGCCGCTGCAGCGCGGCGGCGAGGCGCTCGGCGTTGTCGGCGACCTGCGCGAAGGTGGCGCGCCGCGGCTCGCCGCCGCCGGTCCACGTGACGCACTCGCTGCGCCCGTAGACGCGCCGGCCGTGCCGCAGGATCGCGGCGACCGAGAGGGGGAAGTCCTGCATGGTGCTGGGGATCATGACGGTCTCCGGGATGACGGACGGGATGGGCGGGGAGTCAGCCGACCAGCACGGACAGGACCTCGGCGACGCAGACCGGCTTGTCGCCGCCCTCGCGCTCCACGGTCACGCGGACCTTGGCCCGCGCGCCCTGCGGGGTGCGCTCCAGCGAGAGCAGCTCGGCGCCGGCGCGCAGCCGCGACCCGACGGGGACGGGCGCGGGGAAGCGGACCTTGTCCGAGCCGTAGTTGACGCCCATCGCCAGGCCCTCGACGCGCGAGATCTCCGACATCAGCATGGGGATCAGCGACAGGGTGAGGTAGCCGTGCGCGATCGTGCCGCCGAAGGGGCCGGCCGCGGCCCGCTCGGGGTCGACGTGGATCCACTGGTGGTCGCCGGTCGCGTCGGCGAACCCGTTGACCTGCTCCTGCGTGACCGTGTGCCAGTCGCTGTGGCCGAGATGGGTGCCGACGGCCTTCTCGTACTCGTCGATGCCGTGGAACGTCCTCATCGCGTTACCTCCTCCGCCGGGCGCGCGCCCGCTCCGTGGACGCCATGATGACAACATACCGACCGGTTGGTATGCAACGCGAGAGGCCAGGCCGCCGGTCTCGGAGAGGGGTCAGGCGCCCTTGAGCGCGGCGATGCCGGAGCGGAGCAGCGGCTCGACGGCGGCGCCGACGGCGTCGAACCCCTCCCCCACGGTCTGGCCCCGCAGGTAGCGGTAGTGGATGCCCTCGGAAATCACCGCGAGTTTGAAGCAGGCCAGCCCGACGTAGAACCCGATCGCCGACAGGTCGCGGCCGCTGCGCTCGGCGTACCGGGCCACCACCTCGTCGGGCGACGGGAAGCCGGGCGCGCGCGTCGCCTCGGCCCGCCCCGGGCCCGGCGCCGTCCGCCTCATGTAGACGAGCAGGAGCGCGAGGTCGGTGAGCGGGTCGCCGAGCGTCGCCATCTCCCAGTCCAGGACGGCCGCCACCCGGTCGTCCGCGCCGACGAGCAGGTTGTCGAGCCGGTAGTCGCCGTGCACGATCGCCGGGGCGGACTCGGGCGGGACGTTCGCCTCCAGGAGCGCGTGCAGCTCGGCGGCGCCGTCGAGGTCCCGGCTGCGCGACGCGTCGAGCTGCTTCTTCCAGCGGCGCACCTGGCGTTCGAGGAAGCCCCGCGGCCGTCCGAAGTCGGCCAGCCCCACCTCGGCGGGGTCGACGCGGTGCAGGTCGACGAGGGTGTCGATCATCCGCCCGGCGATCGCCGCGACCCGCTCGGGGCCGAGCGGGACGAGCTCGTCCGCGCCGCGGTACGGGGTCCCCTCGACCATCTCCATCACGTAGAACGGCGCGCCGAGCACGTCCGGGTCCTCGCAGAGCAGGTACGTCCGGGGGACGGGCACGGCCGTGCCGGCCAGGGCGGTCATGACCCGGTGCTCGCGGGACATGTCGTGCGCCGTCGCGAGGACGTGGCCGAGCGGCGGGCGCCGGACGATCCAGGAGCGGGCCCCGTCGGTCACCTCGTAGGTCAGGTTCGAGCGGCCGCCGGCGACCACGCGGGCGCGCAGCGGCCCGGCGTCCGCCGGCCACAGGGCGCCGGGGAGGACCCGGTCGACGTGGCGCCGGAACCGGTCCAGCGGCAGGCCCGGGACGTCGCCGTCTTCGAATACCCGCAATGCACCCCTCCTCGCCGATCCGAGCCCTTGTACCGTCCGGTCGGTATGGCGCACGATAACGAGATGGGAACCCTCGCCGTCCAGGGCCGGAGGGCCCCGGGTCGCGCCCCCACCAGGCAGGCATCGGTGCGCCGATGACACCATACCGACCAGTTGGTATGCAATAGCCGATTTCCCATTGCCATTCTCGGTTGGCGGCATTACTTTTGCGGCACGACGCGGAGCGGTGTGAGCTTCGCCACCCCTGGCCGAAGGACCGACCGATGACGACGACCGACCCCCGGCAGACCCGCGACCGGGCGCGCGGCCGCATCGGCACCGCGCCGGACGAGGACGTCCGGCCCGCCCGCGGCGGGCGCGACCGGCCCGCCGCGCCGC
>NZ_JBEYYT010000673.1:0-3744 GCF_040645715.1 Spirillospora sp. NPDC046719
GTCGCCGTCATGGCGGACCCCATGACGGCGACTCGGCGCGGGTCAGCGAGGGAAGACGTGGTCGATGACGCGGGCCGCGGCCTCGCCGTCGTCGTGCGGGCAGTACTTGACGAAGAAGTCGTCGTACCGGCCGCTGTACATGTCCTCCAGGGCGGGCGCCTCGCGGACGGCCTCGGCGACCTCCTCCGACGTCGCGACCAGCGGTCCCGGGGCCTCCGCCTCCAGGTCCAGGTAGAAGCCGCGGACGTGGTCCCGGTAGCGCTCCAGGTCGTAGGTGTAGAAGACCATCGGGCGGCCCAGGACGGCGTAGTCGAACATGGCGGACGAGTAGTCCGTCACCAGCACGTCGGACGCCATGTAGAGGTCGGCGATGTCGGGGTAGCGGGTGACGTCGATGACGAAGTCGTCCGACGCGACGTGGGCGCGGTCCGTGACGAGGTAGTGCGCGCGCAGGAGCAGGACATGGTCATCCCCGAGCGCGCGCCGCATGGCCTCGACGTCCAGTTCCAGGTGGAAACCGCGGCGGTCCGGGGTGTGGTGCTCGTCATCCCGCCAGGTCGGCGCGTACAGCACCACCTTCTTGCCCTCGGGGATGCCGAGGCGCTTGCGGATGTCCGCGCCCACGCGCTGCCACTCGGGAGCGCTCATGACGTCGTTGCGCGGAAACCCGGTCTCCAGGACCTCGCCGCTGTAGTGGAACGCGTGCCGCATCACCTGCGTGGCGAACGGGCTGGACGACAGCAGGTAGTCCCACCGGGGCACTTCGCGCTGTATCCAGTCGAGCTTCTCGGTGCGCCGGTACGGCATGTCCTTCAGGTCATAGCCGAGCCGCTTGAGCGGCGTGCCGTGCCAGGTCTGAAGGTAGATCTGGCCCGGCCGCTTGGCGAACCAGTACGGCGCCCCGTAGTTGGTGACGATGTACTGTGCGCGCGCGAGCGTCCGGTAGTGCTCCCGTGTTTCCGCCTGGACGGTCCGTGCCTCGCCCTCAACGGCGAACTGGCCGTCCCGCGAGACCCACACGCATTCGAGGTCGGGCCTGCGCTTGGCGAGCTCCTCGTAGAGCGCGCGCGGGTTGCAGCTGTACTGGGACGCGTTGCAGCTGTCGAACACGACGACGTCCGACAGCGGGCTGCGCAGGTAGACGGGATAGTCGTTCTGCTGCAGGAGCCGCTGCGCGTGCCGTCCGCGCTCGTCCTCCGACAGGGCGGGACGGCTGTGGATCTGCACCGCGTCGGTCTGGTGGACGCCGACCTCGAACTCGTGGGTCCCGACGCGCCGCCATTCGGGCAGCGCGGGGATCCCGGCGCGCTCGGCGACGACGGCGACGTCCCCGGACCGGGTGGGCGCGATCAGGTCCCAGGCGCCCTCGGCGAGCGGCAGGTCCGTCCCGAACACCGGCAGGCGCGCGGGCGTGAACGCGGCGGTGAACCGGTTCCCCTCCCAGGTCAGCGGCACCTCGTGCGCCTCGCCCGAGCGGCTGCGGTGCAGCACGAGCCGACCGGGCCGGTCCTCGGGGTCGGCGTAGGTGCCGGTGAGCGCGAGCCGGCCCTCGGCGTCCCAGGCGGCCTGCGTGACCACGGGCCGGAAGCCGCGCTCGATGCCCCGCAGGTTCCCGTACGCGGTGCGGGTGACGACGAACTCGCGGCCCCGCCAGGCGAACCTGGCCTCGGCGAGATGCGCGGCCATGGTCAGCCGGAGCGGGCCGCCCTCGCCGCTCAGCCGGATGTCCCAGTCGATGACGTCCAGCAGGTGCGCGTGGCCGGGAGCGGTGTGCGGCACTGGGTCGTCCGACGCGCGCTCCCCTCCTTCGGCCGGGCCACCGGCCGGGCCGAGGGCCGGACCGGCCGGGCGGGCGCCGGAATCGGGGGCGTCGCCGGCGGACTCGGGGAGCGAGAGCAGGCCGTCCAGCGGCAGCGTCGCGGTGAAGCTGAAGCCGGTCCCCTCGGCCGCCGGCGTCACCGCCGCCGGGCGGACCGTGACGTCGCCGAACACCTCCGTCCCGCCGTGCCGCCGCGCCGCCATGATCGCCGCCCCGGCGCCGAGCGCCCGGTTCGTCCACCCGGTCAGCTCCAGCACGTCGCCCATCCGGCGGAACCCGGTGAGCACCGCCCGGGACGCCTTGACGTGCACGGCGAACCCCTCGTCGCCGTCCGCCGGCTGGACCGCGACGTGCTCGGCGAGCTGCCGCGCGGCCGTCCACCGCACCCGCGGCGCCGCCGCGGTGACCCGCCGGACGGCCTTGTGCCCCGCCGTCGTCACCTCGGCGTACAGCTCCCACGCGGCGGTGCGCCACTCCTCGCCGTCGCGGAGCGCCTCCGGGTCGATCCGGACGGCGAACCCCGACCACTCGTACGACACCAGCGCCTGCCCGGAACGGGCCGTGGCCTCCGGGCAGCGGGTCCGCTCCACGTCGAGGCGGACCTCCTGGCCCGTCCGGGCGTCGCGCAGCCACATCCGGATCCGGGAGTCGTGCGCCGACGACACGTCGAGGCGGGCGAGGTGCGCGAACCCCTCGAGCGTGAGGACGTCCCCGTCCCAGCCGGCCCGCTCCACCCCCGTCCACAGCTCGAACTCGTCGGTGACGTCGTACACCTCGTCGGGCACGGCGCGGTGCGGGTCGCCGAAGAACGGGTAGCGGGCGTACCAGCGCTGCCGGAACCGGCCCTTCGCGACGAGCGGGACCTCGTCCAGGCCGCCCTCCTCGAACCGCAGCACCTCCAGCAGCTCCGGCAGCATCCGCTCGCCGAGCAGGTGCAGCTCCAGCCGCTTGATCGCCTCCAGCCCGGACACCGCCGCCGGGTGCGCCTCCGCGACGATCTCCGCGCCGAGGCCGACCAGCCGGCGGCGCTCCTGCTCGGACGCGGCGGGCAGCGCGTGCACGAGCGCGCGGACGTCCAGGTCCAGCGCGTACATGTCGTGGGCGGGCAGCAGTTCCGGCGCCCGGTCGCGCAGGACGCGGCGCACCATCCCCAGGGCGGCCATCCGGTCGATGATGTCGCCGAGCTCCTGCCGTTCCCGCTCGTAGGCGCCCAGGTGGTGGCGCCAGAAGTAGACGGTGGCGTCGAGGACGTCGACGGAGGACGCGAGGACGTGCGTCTCCATCGCCACGGTCAGGTCGCCGTACTGCATCGCGGGGAACTCGAACTGGTGCGCCTCCCAGAACGAGCGGCGGAACACCTTGTTCCACACGGTCCGGTCCTGCAGCAGCGCCGGCTGCTGGGAGATGTGCGTGGACCGCGCCGCCGCCGCGTACGGCTCCGCGTGCAGCCACGACTGCCAGACGCCCTCGTCGTCGAGGCACATGACGTTGCCTCCGGCGATGTCCGACCCGGTCGACTCCAGCGTCCCGACCAGCAGCTCGTACGCGTACGGCGGGAGCGCGTCCTCGCCGTCGACGAACGCCAGGTAGCGGCCCCCGGCGTACCGGACGCCGGTGTTGCGCACCGGCCCCGCGGACGGGTTGGTATGCGGGGCGAGCACGAACCGGCCGTCGCGGCGCGCGAACGCCTCGGCGACGGCGGCGGCCTCGTCCGCGGCCCCGTCGTCCACCATGATCACTTCCAGGTCGCGCAGCGTCTGCCCGGCCAGCGACTCCAGGCATCCGGCGAGGTGGTCCCCAGCGGCTCGGAACGGTACAACGACGCTGATCTTCGGTGACACGGGTTCTCCAGGGGTTGCGGGGTGGTGGTGCGCGCGGATCCGCGGGGGGCCCGGCGGGGCGGCGGCGCGCGGGCGGGCGAGGGC
>NZ_JBEYYT010000674.1:0-3741 GCF_040645715.1 Spirillospora sp. NPDC046719
CACCGGCCCGCACCGGGCATAGAGCACGGCGGCTGGGCGCGCGCGGGGTCAGGACGCGCGTCGACTTCTTCGCGCTCGGCGGCCACTCGCTGCTCGCCGCGAAGCTCGCCGCCCGCGTCCGCACCGTCCTGGACGCGGAGTTCTCCATCGCCGACGTGTTCGAGGCGCCGACCGTCGCCGCCCTCGCCCCGCGCCTGGTGGCGCGGCACGGCGTCCGCGTCCGGGACGTGGAGCGGCCGCGGCCCGTCCCGGCGTCCGCGGCGCAGCGCGGCATGTGGCTGGAGGAGCGGCTGCGCGGACCGTCGGCGTCCTACGCCCTGCCGTTCGGCCTCCGGCTCACCGGCGCTCTCGACCCGGCCGCGCTGCGCGCCGCGTTCGCCGACGTCGTCGCCCGGCACGAGGCGCTGCGGACGCTGCTGGTCGAGGGCGACGACGGCCTGCCCGTCCAGCGGATCCTGGACCCCGGCACGCCGGTGGCCCTCACCGTCGCCGACGCCCGCGCCGAGAGCCCGGAGCGCCGCGCGGCCATCGAGCGGGACGCGGCGTCGCACGTCTTCGACATCGCCGCCGACCTGCCCGTCCGCGGCACTCTCGTCCGCACCGGCGACGAGGAGTGGTCGCTGACCCTGCTGCTGCACCACGCGGCGGCCGACGAGTGGTCGTTCACGCCGCTGCTCGCCGACCTCGCCCGCGCCTACGAGGCCCGCCGTGCCGGGGAGGCGCCCGGCTGGGAACCGCTGCCCGTCCAGTACGCCGACTACGCCGCGTGGGAGCGCGCGACCTCCGCCGACCTCTCCGAAGGGCTCGGCCACTGGGAGCGGACGCTCTCCGGGCTCCCGCAGGAGACCGTGCTGCCGTTCGACCGGCCGCGCCCGGCCGAGCCGAGCCACCGCGGCGGCCTCGTCCCGTTCCGGCTCCCGGCGGCCGGGGCGCGGCGGCTCGCCCGCGCGACCGGCACCAGCGTGTTCATGGTCCTGCACGCCGCCGTCGCCGCGCTGCTCCAGCGGTCCGGCGCGGGCGACGACATCGCGCTCGGCACGCCCATCGCCGCGCGCGCCGACGAGGACCTCGCCGGGCTGGTCGGCGTGTTCGTCAACCCGCTCGTGCTGCGCACCGACCTGTCCGGCGACCCCGCGTTCACCGAGCTGCTGGAGCGGGTCCGCGCCGCCGACCTCGCCGCGTTCTCGCACGCGGACGTCCCGTTCGAGCGCGTGGTCGAGCGCCTCGCGCCGGAGCGGTCGCTGGCGCGCAACCCGCTGTTCCAGGTGATGATCGTCCACCAGCGGCTGGACGACGTCCGGCTCGCGCTGCCGGGCGTGCGCGCCGAGCCGTTCCTGCCCGCGACCGGCGGCGTCAAGTTCGACCTCGACCTGTACTTCGCCGAAGGCCCCGCCCGCGCGGGCGGGGCGGACGAGATCGAGGGGTTCGCCGCCCACGCCGAGGACCTCTTCGACGCCGCCACGGTCGAGGGCCTCCTGGACGACCTCGCCCGCCTCCTCGACCAGGTCACCGAGGATCCCGGCCGCCGCCTGTCCGCCCTCGGCGCGCCCGTCGCGCACCCGGACACGGCCCGCGACCTGCCGGTACGGACGGTCGCGGAACTGGTCGAGGCGCAGGCCGCGCGGACCCCGGACGCGACCGCCCTGGTGTTCGGCGGCACCGCGACCACCTACGCCGAACTGGACCGCCGCGCCGAGGCCCTCGCCGACCGGCTCGCGGCGGCCGGCGCGGGACCCGAACGCGTCGTCGGCATCGCCCTGCCGCGCTCCGACGCGTTCGCGGTCGCGCTGCTGGCCGTCCTCAAGACCGGCGCTGCCTGCCTGCCGATCGACCTCGCCTACCCGCGGGCGAGGGTCGACGCGATGCTGGACGCCGCCCGCCCGCTGCTCGTCCTCGGGCGCGACGAGCCGCCCCTCGACGCGCCGCCCCGGGAACGCCCCGACGTCCAGCCCGGCCACCTCGCCTATGTCGTCTTCACGTCGGGCTCGACCGGCGCGCCGAAGGCCGTCGCGGGCACGCAGGAGGCCCTCGCCAACCGGCTCGCGTGGGGCGCCGGCCTCACCGCCCCCGGCGTCCGCGTCGCCAAGAGCTCTCCCGCGTTCATCGACGGGATCACCGAGCTGCTCGGCGGCCTCGTCGCGGGCGACACGGTCGTGATCGCCGACGAGGCCACCGCGGCCGACGCCGTCGCGCTCGGCGACCTCGTCGAACGGCACGGCGTGCGGACGGTCACGCTGGTGCCGAGCCTGCTCGCCGCGCTGGTGGAGCGCGGCCTGCCGCCGTCCGTCACGACCTGGATCAGCAGCGGCGAGGCACTGCCGGCCGCCCTCGCGGCGCGGGTCCCCGCCCGGCTCGTCGACCTCTACGGCTGTTCCGAGGCCGCCGGGGACAGCCTGATCGCGGAGGGCGGAGGACTCGTCCCGATCGCCAACACCCGCGCCTACGTCCTGGACGCCGCGCTCCGCGAGGTGCCCGCCGGCGAGCTGTACCTCGCGGGCGACGGCCTCGCGCGCGGCTACCTCGGCGACCCGGCCCGCACCGCCGAGCGGTTCGTCGCGAACCCGTTCGGCCCGCCCGGCTCCCGCCTCTACCGCACCGGCGACCGGGTCCGGCGCCGCCGCGACGGCGGCCTGGACTTCCTCGGCCGCGCCGACGACCAGATCTCGCTGCGCGGGTTCCGGATCGAGCCGGGCGAGGTCGAGGCGGCCCTGACCGCGCAGGACGGCGTCCGCCGCGCCGCCGTCGCCGTGCACGGGACGCGCCTGGTCGGCTACGTCACCGGCGACGCCGAGGCCGGCGCCGTGCTCGACGGGCTCCGCGCGCGCCTGCCCGCCCACCTCGTCCCGGCCGAGGTGGTGGTGCTGGACGAGCTGCCGGCCACCCCGAACGGCAAGACCGACCGGCGGGCGCTGCCCGAGCCGGGACGGCCCGCCGCCGGGCGCGCCCCCGCGACGGAGGCCGAGCGCGTCCTCGCGCGCCTCGCCGCCGCCGTCCTCGGCCGCGACGCGGTCGGCGCGGACGACGACTTCTTCCGCTCCGGCGGCGACAGCATCGGCGCGGCCCTGCTCGTCGCCCGCGCCCGCCGCGCCGGGCTGTCGTTCACCGTCCGCGACGTGTTCCGGCTCCGGACCGTCGAGGCGCTCGCGCGGGCCGCCGGCACCCCGGCGCCCGTGGCCGCCGCCCAGGACGGGACCGCCGGCGAGCTGCCGCTGTCGCCGCTCCAGGAGGGACTGCTCTTCCACCTGATGATGGCGGGCGAGGGCCGCGACATCTACGTGCAGCAGGCCGTGGTGTCGCTGTCCGGCCCGGTCGACCCGGCACGGATGGCGGACGCGGCGCGCGCCGTCCTGGAGAAGTTCCCCAACCTGCGCGCCGGGTTCCGTACCGACGGCGACCGCGCCGTCCAGTTCGTGCCGGACGCATGGGAGACGCCCTGGACGCACGCCGAAGTCTCCGGTGAGGACGGCCTCGACGCGTTCGTCGACGCGCAGCGCGCCGAGCCGTTCGACCCGGCCGCGCCGCCGCTGATCCGGTTCGCGCTCGCGAGCCTCGGCGAGCATGACCACCGGCTGGTCCTGACGTCCGAGCTGATCCTGCTGGACGGCTGGTCCGGCGGCCTGCTCGTCACCTCGCTGCTGAACGCCTAGGGACGGGGTCGGCGAACGTCGTGCCGTTCACGTCCGTCGGCGCGCAGGACGGCATCGCCCGCCGCGCCGGCTCCGGCACGCGGATCAGCTACAA
>NZ_JBEYYT010000675.1:0-3717 GCF_040645715.1 Spirillospora sp. NPDC046719
GGGGGGGTCACGGCCCCCGGACCCCGGCTCGCCCCATCCCTCCCCGCCGGCGGCGGGGGCGGGCGCGGGTGCGCCCCGCCACCGGGTCGCGGCCGAGGCCGCCGGGCGTGACGTCCACGACCGTGCCGCCGCCCGTCGCGGCGAACGCGCGCAGGTCGGACAGCATCGCCGCGTCGTCGTCGAGCGTGCAGTGGTCCAGGCAGTCGTACGGACGTTCGCGCAGCAGCCACGCCAGCCCCGGCGTCGTCCGGGCGTCGCGCAGGAACGCGAGCGCCGGGTCGGCGGCCGGCTTCACCGCCTTGCGGACGTCGTTGCGCAGGTGCTCGTGGGTCAGGGTGAGCCCGAGCCCGTCGCTCGCGACGGGCCCGGCGACCGTCATCACCGGCACCGCGCCCGGCGAGCCTCCCGGCGGAGCGCCCGGCCCGGGGTACGGCACGGTCATGTCCGTCCCAGCAGCTTGGCGCCCAGCTCGGACAGCGTCCGGCCGCGCAGGTTCAGCCAGATCGCGGCGAGCAGCACCAGCCCGGTGACGATCGGGGTGAGGAACGGGCTCACGCCGAGCAGCGTCAGCCCGTTGGCGATCACCCCGGTGATCACGGCGCCGATGATGCTGCCGATCATGGTGCCGCGGCCGCCGAACAGGTCGGTGCCGCCGAGCACGACCGCGGCGATCACGGTCAGCTCGAAGCCCTGCCCGGAGTTGGCCGAGCCGGAGCCGAGCCGCGCCGCGGTGAGCAGCCCGGCGACGCCCGCCGCGAGCCCGGCCAGCATCAGCGTGACCATCTTGATCCGGGCGGTGTTCACGCCCGCGCGGCGCACCGACTCCTCCTGCGAGCCGATGCCGTTGACGTAGTTGCCGAACCGGGTCCTGGCCAGCAGGATCCCGCCGACCACCACGGTGGCCAGCGCGATCCACGCCAGCGCGGAGAAGCCGAGGAACTTCGCCTCGCCGATCTTCGCGACGTACAGCCGCCGGTCGATCGGCACCGAGAACCCCTTGGTCCACAGCTGCGCGAGCCCGCGGATCACCGACATCGTCGCCAGCGTGACGATGAACGGCGGGATCTTCTGGTAGGCGGCGAGCCAGCCGTTGACCGCGCCCCAGAACAGCCCGGCCGCGAGGGCCGCGACGATCACGAGGGAGGAGTCCCAGCCGGCCTTCAGCATCTCGGCCGTGCCGACCGCGACGAACGCGACCGTGGAGCCCACCGACAGGTCGATCTGCCCGGTGGTGATCACGAAGGTCATCGCGACCGCGACGATCAGCGTGATCGCCACCTGGGTGGCGAGGTTCGACATGTTGTCGAAGCTCAGGAAGTTGTCCGCGCCGATGCCGAAGCCGACGAACAGCGCGACGGTGACGCCGAGCATCGCCAGCGTCGCCTTGTTGGCGCGCTCCCAGCGGCTCGGGGTCTTCGCCAGGACGGTCGGGGCGGGCGGGGCCTGCACGCTCATCAGGCCACCTCCTCGGTGTGCTCGCTGCCGGAACGGGTGATCATGGCGACGAGCCGCTCGATGTCCAGCGCGGACACCGGCTCGTCCTCGACGCTGCGGCCCTCGTACATGACGGTGATGCGGTCGCAGACCTCGAACAGGTCCTGCAGCCGGTGGGTGATCAGGATGACCCCGACGCCCTGCGCCGCCACGTCCTTGATCATGGCGAGCACCTGGCGGACCTCGGCGACCGCCAGCGCGGCGGTCGGCTCGTCCAGGATCAGCACCCGCGGCTTGAACGACACGGCGCGGGCGATCGCCACGGCCTGCCGCTGCCCGCCGGACAGGTGCCCGATCTCCTGATAGGTCGACTTGACCCGGACGTGCAGGTCCGACAGCGTCTCGGCGGCCTTGTCGTGCATGGCGCGCCGGTCGATGAACGGGCCCTTGCGCGGTTCGCGGCCGAGGAACAGGTTGCTCGCGACGTCGAGGGTGTCGCACAGCGCGAGGTCCTGGTAGACGATGCCGATCCGCTCGCGGCGCGCGTCCGCCGGGCTGGCGAACCGCACCTCCCGGCCGTCGATCGTGATCTGGCCGGCGTCGTGCTGGACCGCGCCGGCCAGCACCTTCATCAGGGTGGACTTGCCGGCGCCGTTGTCGCCGACGAGGCCGAGCACCTCGCCGGGCGCGAGGGTCAGGTCGACGCCGCGCAGCGACTGCACCGCGCCGAACGACTTGGTGATGCCCTTCAGCGTGACCAGCGGTTGATCGCCCATGATCACTTCTCCAGGTAGTACAGGTAGTCCCCGACGTTGGCGGGGGTGACGATCTGGGTCGGGACGGGGACGTCCTTCGGCGCGGACCGCTTGCACGCCAGGTCGATCGCGGCGTTCATCGCGTCGTAGCCGAACTGGAAGGTGTTCTGCTGGACGACTCCCTTGATCCAGCCGGCCTTCAGCCCGTCGACCGCCTGGCTGGACAGGTCCCAGCCGACGACCTGGAGGTCCTTGGTGCGCTGCTGGCTGACCACGGCGGCGGCCAGGCCGATGAGCGCGGGCTCGCCGGTGGCGTAGGCGTAGGGCAGGTCCGGGTTGCCGGTCAGCAGGTTCTCCGCGGCGGTCTGCGCGTTCTCCTGGATGTTGCGGCCGTCCACGACGTTCTTGATCTTCATGCCGTGCGCGGTGACCTCGTCGGAGAAGCCCTTCTGCCGCTCGTTCTGGATCGTGCTGTTGAGGGCGCCGACCACGCCGATGTCGCCCTTGCCGCCGGAGATCTTCAGCAGCGCGTCGGCGAGCTGCTTGCCGCCCTCGGCGTTGGCGGTGCCGACCTGCGTGGACACCGCCGGGTCGTCGACGGTGGCGTCCACCGCGACGACCGGGATGCCGGCGTCCTTGGCGCGCCGGATCGCCGGCTTGATGCCCTCGGTGTCCACCGCGTCCACGATGATCGCGTCGTAGTGGCCCGCGACCATGTCGTCGATGGCGTTGGCCTGCGTGGTGGAGTCGTCGTTGCCGTTGACGACCTGCACCTGCGCGCCGGCCTTGCCCGCGACCGTCTTGGCGCCCGTGTTGATCTGGTTGAAGAACAGCGCCTGGAGGTTGATCGGGACGAGCCCGATCTTCGGGGCGCGCCCCTGCACCTTGCAGGCCTGCGCGATCCGCTGGGGCGGGGGCGGGCCCTGCTCGGTCGCCTTCTTCTCTGCCGCGATCTCCTTGCGGGCCTGGACGTCGCAGGCGGTCGTCGCCGTCAGCAGCAGGCCGAGCGCGACCGCGGCCGTCACCGTGCGTCGCATCATGTCTCCTCTCCATGGCGCCGCGCGAGCGCGGGGGACGCGTCCGGACCGGTTCCGGAATGAACCGTGTCCGTGGGGGCCGTATGTGCTTGAGCTGTGCTCGCCTCGGCGGGGTGCGCTCCGGCGGAGTCGATATAGGCGAGGACGTCCTCGCGATGCGGCAGTCCCGCGCGCGCCCCGGGCCGGGTGCAGGACAGGCCCGCGGCGACCGCGGCCACCCGCGCCGCCTCCAGCGGGTCCGCGCCCCGGTCCAGTTCCGCGCAGTAGGAGCCGGCGAAGCAGTCCCCGGCGCCGGTGGCGTCCACGGCGGTCACCTCGATCGCCGCGCCGGCGTGCCGGCCGCCGTCCGGAGTGAACAGCGTCCAGCCCCGGGAACCGTCCGTGACCACCAGGTTTACCCGATGTTCGGTAGCGGTCGAGGCGAGCGCGTCGTCGTCGCCGAGGAACGCGGCGGCCTGCGCGCGGCCGACGACCGCGTGGTCGGCCGCGGC
>NZ_JBEYYT010000676.1:0-3712 GCF_040645715.1 Spirillospora sp. NPDC046719
GTGCCCGCGCCGGTCACCCACCGTGGTGACGGGCGCGGGCACGGCGCGGTCATGAGCGGGATCACGTGGGATTCGTCACAGGGAGTGAAACGGTGGACCTCGGCAAGCTGATCCAGGAGCGGATCCGCGACGTGGACGACTACCCGAAGCCGGGCGTGGTGTTCAAGGACATCACCCCGCTGCTGGCCGACCACGTCGCGTTCGCCGGGGTCGTCGACACGATCGTCAACCACCACGGCCGCGGCACCGTCGACAAGATCGTCGGGATCGAGGCGCGCGGGTTCATCCTCGCCGCGCCGGTCGCCTACCACTTCGGCGCCGGCTTCGTCCCGGTGCGCAAAAAGGGGAAGCTGCCGTCGCGGACGCACGAGGAGACCTATGATCTCGAGTACGGGACGGAGACGATCGAGATCCACGTCGACGCCTTCGAGCCCGGTGACCGGGTGCTGATCGTCGACGACGTGCTGGCCACCGGCGGGACGGCACGGGCCGCCGCCGAGCTGGTCCGCCGCGGCGGCGGGGAGGTCGTCGGCCTGTCGGTGCTGCTGGAGCTGTCGTTCCTGCACGGACGCGACAAGCTGGGGAATCTGGACGTCCACTCATTGGTTACGGTCTAGGACGAAATGCCCGGCGGATACACTGGCCACCAGGATCCGCCGGAGACGGGTGCGTCCCGCCGGCGCGGAGGCGGCGCCCGCGAGGGCTGAGGAGGCTGGGTGCGCGGTGAGGTGGTATCGACCGGAGCGGTGACCGACGCCGCCGTGGACGCCGCGGACGAGGCCCGCCGGGAGCGGGACGCCGCGGAGCCCGCAGAGCGGACCGGTGCGCCCGCCGCCGGCCTGCGGCGCGCCCCCGACGAGCCCGCCGCCCGCCCGCCCGCCGACGGCCAGGAATCCGCCAACGGCCCGGAGCCCTCCACCGCCCAGGAGCCCCCTGCCGGCCAGGAGCCCTCCACCGGCCAGGAGCCTTCCGACGCCGGTTCGCCGCCCGCCGACACGTCCGCCTCCGGGACCTCCGACACAGGGACCTCCGACGCCGGAACCTCCGACGCCGGTTCGCCGCCCGCCGACGAGTCCGCCGCCGCGCCGCCGGCCGGGGCGCCCGAGGCGAAACCGTCCGCACCGAAACAGGCGGCGACGAGACCGTCCGCCGCGAAACCGTCATCGCCGCGAACGACCGCGGACAAGCCGCGGGCCACGGCGTCCCCCGCCGACGGAGCCGCCGACGCGGCGGCCGCGGCGGCCCGCCCCGTCCAAGGGCCGGCGACGCCGCCGGCGCCCGCCGCTCCGGGAGCCACGCCCTTCGATGTCCAGTCCAGGCCGACGCCGGCCGCGATCCCACCGTCCGCCGCCCGGGTGCGCCGCAGGCTCGCCAGGCTGGGCGCCCAGCGGGGGCCCGCTATGAACCCGGTACTCGAACCGCTCATCAAGACCGTCCGCAACACCCATCCCAAAGCGGACCTGCGGATGATCGAGCGCGCCTACGACGTCGCCGCGCATTACCACCGCGACCAGAAGCGCAAGAGCGGCGACCCGTACATCACCCACCCGCTCGCCGTCGCGACCATCCTCGCCGAGCTCGGCATGAACACCGAGACGCTGTGCGCCGCGCTGCTGCACGACACCGTCGAGGACACCGAGTACACCCTCGACGAGCTGCGCACCGACTTCGGCGACGAGATCGCCGCGCTCGTCGACGGCGTCACCAAGCTCGACAAGGTCAAGTACGGCGAGGCCGCCGAGGCCGAGACCGTCCGCAAGATGGTCGTCGCGATGTCCCGCGACATCCGCGTCCTGGTGATCAAGCTCGGCGACCGGCTGCACAACATGCGGACGCTGCGCTACATGCCGCGGCACAAGCAGGAGAAGAAGGCCCGCGAGACCCTCGAGGTGTTCGCGCCCCTCGCGCACCGCCTCGGGATGAACACGCTGAAGTGGGAGCTGGAGGACCTCGCGTTCGCCACGATGTACCCCAAGCGGTTCGACGAGATCGCCCGGCTGGTGTCCGAGCGCGCCCCGCGCCGCGACGTCTACCTGCAGGAAGTGATCGAGAACGTCTCCACCGACCTGCGCGAGGCCCGGATCAAGGCCACCGTGACCGGCCGGCCGAAGCACTACTACTCGATCTACCAGAAGATGATCGCCCGCGACGTCAGCTTCGACGACATCTACGACCTGGTCGGCATCCGGGTCCTCGTCGACAGCGTCCGCGACTGCTACGCCGCCCTCGGCTCGATCCACGCGCGATGGAACCCGGTCCCCGGCCGGTTCAAGGACTACATCGCGATGCCGAAGTTCAACATGTACCAGTCGCTGCACACCACGGTCATCGGCCCCGAGGGCAAGCCCGTGGAGCTGCAGATCCGCACGTGGGGCATGCACCGGCGCGCGGAGTACGGCGTCGCCGCGCACTGGAAGTACAAGGAGGAGACGGTCGGCGGCCGCAAGGCCGGCGACATGCAGTGGCTCCGCCAGCTCCTCGACTGGCAGAAGGAGACCGCCGACCCGGCCGAGTTCCTGGAGTCGCTCCGCTTCGACCTGTCGGTCTCCGAGGTGTTCGTGTTCACCCCGAAGGGCGACGTCATCGCGCTGCCGCAGGGCGCGACCCCCGTCGACTTCGCGTACGCGATCCACACCGAGGTCGGGCACCGATGTATCGGCGCCCGCGTCAACGGCCGCCTCGTCCCCCTCGAATCCACCCTCGACAACGGCGACACCGTCGAGGTCTTCACCTCCAAGTCGCCGGACGCCGGCCCGAGCCGCGACTGGCTCGGCTTCGTCAAGAGCGCCCGCGCCCGCAACAAGATCAAGCATTGGTTCTCCAAGGAGCGCCGCGACACCGCGATCGAGTCCGGCAAGGACTCCATCGCCCGCGCGATGCGCAAGCAGAACATGCCGCTGCAGCGGATGATGTCCGGTGAGGCGCTGCTCGCCCTCGCCCGCGACATGCGCTACACCGACGTGTCGTCGCTGTACGCGGCGGTCGGCGAGGGCCATGTGTCCGCGCAGACCGTCGTCCAGCGCCTCGTCGACGCCCTCGGCGGCGTGGAGAGCGCCGAGGAGGACCTCGCCGAGATCGCGCTTCCGACCCGCCGCAAGCGGGGCCGTCCTGCGGGCGACCCCGGCGTCGTCGTCGCCGATGACCCCGACGTGTGGGTCCGGCTGTCGCGCTGCTGCACCCCCGTCCCCGGCGACGACATCGTCGGCTTCGTCACCCGCGGCCACGGCGTCTCCGTCCACCGGGCCGACTGCGCGAACGTCGCCGCCCTGAAGGCGCAGCCCGACCGGCTGATCGACGTCAAGTGGTCCCCGGGCGAGGACTCGGTCTTCCTCGTCGCGATCCAGGTCGAGGCCCTCGACCGTCCGCGCCTGCTGTCGGACGTGACGCGCGTCCTGTCCGACCAGCACGTCAACATCCTGTCGGCGTCGGTCACCACCACCCGCGACCGCGTCGCCGTCTCCCGCTTCACCTTCGAGATGGGCGACCCGAAGCACCTCGGCCACGTCCTCAAGGCCGTCCGCTCCATCGACGGCGTCTACGACGTCTACCGCGTCACGAGCGGCGCCACCCGCTGAGAGACCCCGAAGGGGCCGGGCCCGCCCGCCCGGGCGGGCCCCCCCCGGCGGGGGCTCGCAACAGCCCCCACCCGGCGGGGGGGCGGCACGGCTAGCCAGGATAACCGGCACCTTGGACAGGCCCAGGGTGATTAAAG
>NZ_JBEYYT010000677.1:0-3712 GCF_040645715.1 Spirillospora sp. NPDC046719
GACGAGGCCGACGCCGTCGACCAGCTCGCCGCCGTCTACCTGGAGCTGAGCGCGGCGCGCCGCTGACCCGCGCGCGCCGGGCCTTAGATGCCGCGCGGCGGGGCCGGGTTCGCGGGAATGCCGAGAAATTTCCGGGAGCCGGGAACCCCGGGGCGGCGTCCGGCGTCGAACAGGGCAAGTGGAGGGGAGTATCCCCGCGCACGGGTGTCGTCAGCACGGCCGGTCCGCACCGGCCCGGCGCCCGCGGCCCTCGCCCCGGGGGCGGGAGAGACCTCCGGCGCTCGACCACGTCCGCCGGAGGTTTCACGTTGTCCGTCGCACCCTGGGTGTGGATCCTGACGCTCGCCGGGATCCTCGCCGTCATCGCCGCCGACCTGCTGGTCATCCACCGCAACGACACGCGGGAGTTCACCACCCGCAGGGCCGCCTTCTGGTCGGTCGTCTACATCGGCCTCGCCGTGCTGTTCGGCCTCGGCGTCTGGCTGTTCTCCGGAGGGCAGCACGCCGCGCAGTACTTCGGCGGCTTCGTCACCGAGAAGAGCCTCAGCGTCGACAACCTCTTCGTGTTCATGGTGATCCTGACGCGGTTCGCGGTGCCCAAGCACGCGCAGCACACCGTCCTGATGGCGGGCATCGTCATCGCGCTGGTGCTGCGCGGCGCGTTCATCGCGGTCGGCGCGGCCGCGATCTCCACCTTCACCTGGGTCTTCTTCATCTTCGGCGCGTTCCTGCTGTGGACGGCCTACGGGCTGGTGCGCGGCGGTGACGACGACGAGTTCAAGGAGAACGCGGTCCTGCGCTGGGCCAAGCGCGTCATCCCGACGTCCGACGAGTACGACGGCTCGCGGTTCCTCACCCGGCGCGGCGGCCGCCGCATGGTCACCCCGCTGATGATCGTGATGATCGCGATCGGCTCCACCGACGTGCTGTTCGCGCTGGACTCCATCCCGGCGATCTTCGGGCTGACCACCGAGCCGTACCTGGTGTTCACCGCCAACGCGTTCGCGCTGATGGGCCTGGTCCAGCTGTACTTCCTGCTGGGCGGGCTGACCGACCGGCTGGTGTACCTCGGGCACGGGCTGGCGTTCATCCTCGGCTTCATCGGGGTCAAGCTGATCTTCCACGCGCTGCACGAGTACGGTGTCGCCTGGGCGCCGGACGTGCCGATCTGGCTGTCGCTCGCGGTGATCGCGGGCACGCTGGCGGCCACCACCGTCGCGAGCCTGACCGTCGGGGACCGGGCCCGCGGTGCCGCTGACCAGGGGCGGGGCGAGCCCGCCGGGGAGGCAGGCGCGGGCGGCGAGCGGGCCTCGCGGACCTCCGGCCGGTGAGGCGGCCGGTGAGAGCGGAATCACTGCCCCACGTGACCCGAATCCTGTTCTAGAATCGCTGTCGACACGCGGTCTGAGGGAGGGTTCGACACATGGCCATCGGGCTGACCGAGGAGCACGAGGCGCTCGCCGATTCGGTGCGCGGCTTCGCCGAGCGCAACATCCCGGCGACGGCCGTCCGCGCCGCGCTGGACGCGGACGAGGAGACCCGGCCCGGGTTCTGGCCGGCCCTGGCCGAGCAGGGCCTGCTGGGCCTGCATCTGGACGAGGAGCACGGCGGGCAGGGCTACGGCCTGCTGGAGCTGGCGGTGGTGCTGGAGGAGCTGGGCCGGGCCGCGGCGCCCGGCCCGTTCCTGCCGACGGTGCTGGCGAGCTCGGTGATCGACGCGTCCAGCAACGCCAAGCTGCGCGCCGAGCTGCTGCCGGGGCTCGCGGACGGGTCGCGGACCGGCGCGGTCGCGCTGTCGGGGGGCCTGACCGGCGCCCGCGACGGCGACGCGCTGACGGTGTCCGGCTCGGCGGCGACGGTGCTGGGCGCGCTGCTCGCCGACGTGGTCGTCCTGCCCGTCACCGTGAGCGGGTCCGGGGGCGACGAGGAGCAGTGGGTGGCGGTGGACGCCGCCGACCTGAAGATCACCGCGGTGGCGAGCCTGGACCGGGTCCGCCGGGTCGCCGCGGTCGAGGCCGACGGCGTCGCCGTCGCCGCCGACCGGGTGCTGGACGGGGTGACCGGCGGCCGCGTCCGCGACCTGGCCGCGACGCTGTTCGGTGCCGAGGCCGCCGGGCTGGCCGGGTGGCTGGTGAACACCGCCGCCGAGTACGCCAAGGTGCGCGAGCAGTTCGGCCGCCCGATCGGGCAGTTCCAGGGAGTCAAGCACAAGGCCGCGCGCGCGCTGATCGCGCTGGAGCAGGCCCGCGCCGCCGCGTGGGACGCCGCCCGCGCGCTGGACGAGGGCACCGAGGACGCCGGGTTCGCCGCCGCCGTCGCGGCGGTGATCGCGGCGGACGCGGGCGTGCAGACCGCCCGGGACGCGATCCAGATGCTCGGCGGCATCGGGTTCACCTGGGAGCACGACGCGCACATCTACCTGCGCCGCGCGCTGACGCTGCGGGCGCTGCTCGGCCCGGCCAAGGACTGGGCCGCCAAGGTCGCGGCGCTCGCGCTCGACGGCGGCCGCCGCGAGGTCGAGCTGGAGCTGGACGAGGGCGCGCAGCCGCTGCGCGAGCGGATCCGCGCCGAGGTCGCCGAGCTCGCGGCGATCGAGGACAAGGACGCCCTCAAGGTCAAGATGGGCGACGACGGCTGGACCGTCCCGCACTTCCCCAAGCCGTGGGGACGCGGCGCGGGCCCGGTCGAGCAGGTCCTCATCCAGCAGGAGCTGAAGGCCGCCGGGGTCAAGGCGCCGAACCTGGTGATCGGCGCGTGGCTGGTGCCGTCGCTCGTCCGCTACGGCAGCGAGGAGCAGAAGGAGCGGTTCCTGCGGCCGACGCTGCGCGGCCAGATGGTGTGGTGCCAGCTGTTCTCCGAGCCGGGCGCCGGCTCGGACCTGGCGTCGCTGTCGATGAAGGCCGAGCGCGTCGAGGGCGGCTGGAAGCTGACCGGCCAGAAGATCTGGACGTCGGTGGCGCAGCACGCGCAGTGGGGCTTCTGCATCGCCCGCACGAACCCCGACGCGCCCAAGCACGACGGCATCACCTACTTCCTGGTCGACATGAAATCGCCGGGCGTGGACGTGCGGCCGCTGCGGGAGCTGACCGGCGACGCGCTGTTCAACGAGGTGTTCCTCGACGGGGTGTTCGTCCCGGACGACTGCGTGGTCGGCGAGGTCGACAAGGGCTGGCAGGTCGCCCGCAACACGCTGTCCAACGAGCGGGTGTCGCTGTCGACCGGCGGCGGTCTCGGCATGGGCGTGCCCGAGCTGCTGAACTTCTTCAAGGGCCGGGAGCTGGACGCGGTCGCGGCCGCCGAGGTCGGCAAGCTGGTCGCGCAGGGCCAGTCGATCGACCTGCTGGGGCTGCGGACCACGCTGAAGCAGCTCAACGGGGTGGAGCCGGGCGCCGAGGCGAGCGTCCGCAAGCTGCTCGGCGTGCAGTTCAACCAGGACGTCGCCGACTACTGCTGGGCGGCGCAGGGCGAGGCGGCGGCGACCGAGACGCCGATGGCCGAGAGCGGGATCATCGCCCGGGCCATGCTGTTCAGCCGCGCGATGACGATCTACGGCGGCACCACCGAGGTGCAGCTGAACATCATCGGCGAGCGGCTCCTCGGCCTTCCCCGCGACCCCGAACCCGGCAAGTAACGGCGGTGTTCGCCCAGGGGGGCGACCCCCTGGAACCCCCGTCAACGGCCGGCAGGCTGTTTCCCCGCTCCGCTGGCGCTC
>NZ_JBEYYT010000678.1:0-3645 GCF_040645715.1 Spirillospora sp. NPDC046719
GAAACAGGCCGTCCGTCGTGACGGGGGTTCCAGGGGGTCGCCCCCCTGGGAAAACACAGCCCCCCTGGGTCAACCGAGCGCTAGTTCCAGGTCGCGGAGGAGGTCGTCGGCGTCTTCGATGCCGACGGACAGGCGGACCAGGTCAGCCGGGACCTCCAGCGGGGAGCCGGCGGCCGAGGCGTGCGTCATCCGGCCCGGGTGCTCGATCAGCGACTCGACGCCGCCGAGCGACTCGCCGAGCGTGAACAGCTTCGTCCGCTCGCACACCCGGACGGCGGCCTCCTCGGACTCCATCCGGAAGGAGACCATGCCGCCGAAGGCGCGCATCTGCTTGGCGGCGGCCTCGTGGCCGGGGTGGTCGGGCAGGCCCGGGTAGTAGACCTGCCGGACGGCGGGGTGCCGGGTCAGCAGCTCCACGACCTTCTCGGCGTTGGCGCAGTGCCGGTCCATCCGCACGCCGAGCGTCTTGATCCCGCGCAGCGTCAGCCAGGCGTCGAAGGGGCCCGCGACGGCGCCCATCGCGTTCTGGTGGAACGCCAGGCGCTCGCCGAGCCCGCCGTCCGCGACGACCAGGGCGCCGCCGACGACGTCGGAGTGGCCGCCCATGTACTTGGTGGTGGAGTGCACCACGACGTCCGCACCGAGCTCCAGGGGCCGCTGGAGGTAGGGCGAGGCGAAGGTGTTGTCGACGGCGAGCAGCGCGCCCGCGTCGTGGGCGATGCCCGCGAGCATCGCGATGTCGGCGATGCCGAGCAGCGGGTTGGTCGGCGTCTCCACCCAGATGAGCCTCGTCTCGGGGCGGATCGCCGCGCGCACGGCCGCCGCGTCCCCGAGCGGCACCGGGTCGAACGAGACGCCCCACGGTTCGGCGACCTTCGCGAAGAGGCGGTAGGTGCCGCCGTAGGCGTCGTTCGGGATGATCACATGGTCGCCGGGCTTGCAGACGGTGCGGATGAGCGCGTCCTCGGCGGCGAGCCCGGACGCGAACGCCAGCCCGCGCGCCCCCGTCTCGATCTCGGCGAGGCATACCTCCAGCGCGGTACGCGTCGGATTGGCCGATCGGGAGTACTCGTAGCCGCCGCGCAGCCCCCCGATCCCGTCCTGCTTGTACGTGGAGACCTGGTAGATCGGCGGGACGACCGCCCCCGTGGCGGGGTCGGGCTCCTGTCCCGCGTGGATGGCCAGGGTCTCGAACCCCCGGTGAACCTCGTTGTCCATGGGTACGAGGCTATCCACCCGCCGCCCCTCCTCTGGGAGGAGGAGCTCCCCCGGAGGTATCAGCCCCCATTTCAGCACGCGGGTTGACCCCAAGAGCGCGCGCGTTCCCTACCGTTTAACCAGTATCCCGAGTTGACCCTTTATTTAAGGAAGACGCATGTTCGCTCGGCTCGCGCGCTTCGTCGTGAGACATCCATGGTGGACCATCGTGGCCTGGTTGGTGGCCGCCGGTCTCATCATCACGCTGTCCCCCAAGCTGTCCACCGAGTCCGACCAGGGCGACTTCCTGCCCTCCAAGTACGAGTCGGTCCAGGCGGCCAAGATCGCCCAGAAGGCGTTCCCCCAGCAGGAGGACACCTCCTCGATCGTCGTCGTCAAGCGCTCGGACGGAGGGAAGATCACGCCGGCCGACACCCGGGTGATCGACAAGGCCGCCGCGTCCATGAACGCGAGCAAGCCGGCCACCGTGCTGAACTTCCTCACCGGCGAGCAGCTGGTGGCGCCCAACAAGGCCGTCCAGGTCATCTCGGTGCCGATGAAGGGCACCGACCAGGCGGCCAGCAAGAAACAGGGCGACGCGGTCAAGGAGATACGCAAGGACCTGCCCGGGCTGCTGAAGGGCAGCGGGCTCGAGGCCAAGGTCGGCGGTGACGTCGCCGGCTTCGTCGACAACGAGGACTCCTTCAACAAGTCCTTCGAGATCGTCGGGATCGCCACCTTCGTCCTGATCATCGGGCTGATCCTGGTGATCTTCCGGGCGCCGATCGCCGCGGTGCTGCCGATCGTCGTGATCATGCTGACGATGCAGGTCGCGATGGGCCTCATCGGCACCGCCTCGAAGCTGTTCGGCTTCTCCGGCGACGACAGTCTCAGCACCATCATCCTCATCGTGCTGTTCGGCATCGGCGCCGACTACTACCTGTTCGTGATGTTCCGGTTCCGCGAACGGCTGCGGGCGGGCGAGGACAAGAAGACCGCGATGATCCACGCGGTGGAGCGGGTCGGCGAGGTCATCTCCTCGGCCGCCGCCGCCATCGCCGTCACCTTCCTGGTGCTGCTGCTCGCGACGTTCGGCGTGTTCAGCGCCTGGGGCCCGGCCCTGGCGATCTCCGTCGTCACCATGGGCATCACCTCGCTGACCCTGTTCCCGGCGCTCGTGTCGCTGCTCGGCACCGCCGTGTTCTGGCCGTCGAAGGCCTGGAAGAAGCAGCCCAAGGAGCGGGTCTCCGGCGCGATCGGCCGCGGCGTCGGCCGCCACCCGGCCGTCGCGGCGCTGGCCGCGGGCGGTGTCATGGTCGTGCTGGCCATCGGCGCGCTCGGCTTCAAGTCCGACTACGACTTCGCCGCCGGGTTCCCGCAGGACACCGAGTCGGCGCAGGCCACCAAGGACATGGAGCGGGGCTTCCCGCCCGGCCTCACCCAGCCCGTCCAGGTGTTCATCAAGAGCGACAACGGGCAGCCGGTCGCCAAGCAGGCGATCGCCGAGTTCTCCAAGAAGGCCGGGACGGCGCCCGGCGTCGGACGCGTCAACCCGGCGGAGCCCGGCAAGAACGGCGTCGTCCGGGTCGACCTGGTGCTGAAGAAGAACCCGGCCTCCAACGAGGCGATCAGCCTGGTCAAGAACGACCTGGCGCCGGCCGTGCACAAGATCCAGCCGCCCGGCACGCGCGCCTACGTCGGCGGCCCGACGGCGACCTACGCCGACATCAACGCCGTCAACAACCGCGACCTGTCGGTGATCCTGCCGGTGGCGGCGGTGCTGATCGCGCTGATCCTGGCGCTGCTGCTGCGGTCGGTGGTCGCGCCGATCTACCTGGTCGTGGCGGTGCTGCTCGGCTTCGCCTCTACGCTCGGCTCCGCGGTGTACGTCTTCCAGTACGCCCAGGGCAAGGAGGGCGTGATCTTCCAGCTGCCGATCATCCTCTACCTGTTCGTGCTGGCCATCGGGACCGACTACAACATCCTGATGACCGCGCGGCTGCGCGAGGAGGCCAAGGAGGGGTACTCGCCCCGGGAGGCGGCGTCCCGCGCCGTCCGGCACGGCGGCCCGACGGTCGCCGCGGCGGGCCTCATCCTGGCCGGCACCTTCTCGGTGATGCTGCTGGCGCCGGTGTCCATGCTCAAGCAGATGGGCTTCTCGGTCGCGATGGGCATCGCACTGTCGGCCTTCGTGATGTCGACGTTCCTGGTGCCGGGCATCACCGCGATGCTGGGCCACCGGGCCTGGTGGCCGGGCCACGGCGACGAGCCGAAGAAGAGGCTCGGACGCACCGACCCGTCGCAGGACCAGTACGTCGGCACGGGCTACCCGTCCTAGGACGGCAGCCCCCGCAGTCGTCGGATTGCGGAGCCCCGGTCAGAAATGCCGCCCACGGGCCGGGGCCCGCAATCCGGCTTCCTCCGAAGGCGAAGCGCCGGAGACCGCAC
>NZ_JBEYYT010000679.1:0-3621 GCF_040645715.1 Spirillospora sp. NPDC046719
CCTCCGGCGGCGCGCTCGCCGCCGGAGGGGAGGATCGTCGCCGGATCAAGCGAGGAATCGTCCGACCTCGACCGCGAAGTCCTCGACGTGCTGGAACAGGAAGCCGTGCCCGGCATCGCTGTAGAGCACGATCTTCGCGTTCGGCAGCCGCTGCGACATCGCGTACGTGGCGTAGGAGTGGATCATGACATCGTGGGCGCCGTTCGCGACCAGTACCGGCAGCGTCAGGTCCTGCTGGCGATCCCAGAACCCTGCGAAGCCGCCGATGGCGGTCAGCTGGGCGCGGTACGTCTCGAGCTGAACCTGCGCCTTCGACTCGGTCAGCCGCCGGTCGATCCTGCGCAGCGAAGCGACCCCCGCGGCCCGTGCTTCTTCCGTTTCGGGGAAGAAGAGGTAGAGGTAGTCCTCGTCCGTGTTCACCTCGTGCGCGAGCACCTCGTTGACCCTGGCGGGCGGTTCCGGAAGATCGGGCACGCCGCCGGCCGAGCTGCCGGCCACGATCAGGCGGCGGACGAGGTCCGGCGCGCGAAGGGCGACGCCCTGGGCGACGATTCCGCCCATTGACCAGCCGAGCACATCGACCTGGGGCGTCCCGATCGAACGAATGAAGGCGATCGCGCCGTCGGCGAGGCCCTCGATGGTGTTCGGAACGGTGCCGGTCGAGGCGCTGGTGCCGCGGTTGTCGAAGATGATGACCTCGCGGTCGGCCGCCAGGCGGTCGAGCAGCGCCGGGTCCCAGTGGTCCATGGTGCCGCGCAGCCGCATCAGCAGGACGAGCGGCACCGTGCCTACCGGCCCGAAGCGCCGGTAGGCGAACCGCTCGCCCTCCGGTCCGTCGACGAACCGGGTCTCGGCCTGATCGGCCAGGTAAGTGGACATGTTTCTACTCCTTGCGACGATGGACCGGCCACGATGCGCCGGTACGGTGGGGGCTCTGCGGCCGGTACGGCGGACGCCCTCGCAGCGGGCCGTCCGGGTCGGATGGCACCTGGGCGGACCTCCGTACGAGGGGTCAGGACGCTATGAAGCGCAGCAGGTCGGCGTTGAACCGGGCTTCGTAGGCGCTGCCGACGATGCCGTGCGGTGCGCCTTCGTACACCTTGAGGTGGGCGTCCTTGACCAGTTCGGCGGTCTTGATGGCGGAGGCGGCGATGGGGACGATCTGGTCGTCGTCGCCGTGGATCACGAGGGCGGGGACGTCGATCTTCGCGAGGTCGGCGTGGAAGTCGCTCTCGGAGAACTCGTGGATGCAGTCGTACGCCGCCTTGACGCCGACCTGCATGCTCAGCAGCCAGAACGCTTCGCGGACGCCTTCGGAGATCGTCGAGCCGGCGCGGTTGGCGCCGTAGAACGGCATGCTCAGGTCCTTGTAGTACTGCGAGCGGTCGGTGGCGACGCCGGCCCGGATCTCGTCGAAGGCGGCCAGCGGCGTGCCCTCGGGGTTGTCCGGCGACCGCAGCATGATCGGCGGGACGGCGCCGAGCAGGACGACCTTCGACACCCGGTCGGTGCCGTGCCGACCGATGTAGCGGGTCACCTCGCCGCCGCCGGTGGAGTGGCCGACCAGCACCGCGTTCCGCAGGTCGAGGGTCTCCAGCAGTTCCGCGAGGTCGTCGGCATAGGTGTCCATGTCGTTGCCGTTCCACGGCTGTGCCGAGCGACCGTGCCCGCGGCGATCGTGGGCGACGCCGCGATAGCCGTTGTCGGCGACCAGCTTGAGCTGGCCGTCCCATGCGTCGGCGTTCAGGGGCCAGCCGTGACTGAAGACGACCGGCCTGCCGGCGCCCCAGTCCTTGTAGAAGATCTGTGTGCCGTCCTTCGTGGTGAACGTGGCCATCTGGGGTCCCTCGATTCCGGATCGGTGTGCCCGACGCGTTGCCGGCCGCCGTCCATGTTCGTCATGGGAACGCCGGCGAGGCATCCGACGAATGACTGACCGAGCCGCAGGCTCCTCGGTCTCAGACGGAGGCGTCCGGCTCCAGCGCGGCGCGCAGTTGGGTCCGGTTGCTGATTCCCAGCTTCGGGAAGGCCTTGTACAGGTGGGTCGCGATCGTACGGGGGGACAGGTAGATCCGGTCGGCGATCTCCCGGTTGGTCAGCCCGGCGGCGGCCAGCCGGGCTATCTGCAGTTCCTGGGCGGTGAGGACCGCCGCCGGGCCGGGTGCTCTCCGGTGGGCGGGCGTCGTCTTGGTCGCGCCCGGCGTGGCGGGCGGCCGGACGGTCGCGATCCCGGCTGCGCGCAGTTCGGTCGTGGCGCGTTCGGCCCACGGGCCGGCGCCTGCGGCGTCGAACACCCGCAAGGCGGCGCCGAGGTGCCCGCGGGCGTCGATGATGCGCCGTTGGCGGCGAAGCCACTCACCGTAGGCGAGGCGCGTGCGCGCCAACTCGAGAGGGCTCGGATTCTCGTCGGCGGTCGCCAGCGCCGCCTCGAAGTGCTCTGCGGCATCGGCGCCGGACGCGACCTGCGCCAGGCCCCTCCGCACCAGGTTGTCCAGGTACGGGCTGCGGAAGGCCGCGGCCTGCGCGGACGCTCGCGCCAGCAGTGGCGCCACCTGCTCGGCACGGCCCGTGCGCACCGCGGCCTCGGTCAGGTCGGCGATCGCCCAGAGGCCGGTGGTGGGGTGCGCCTGCACGGCGTTCAAGGCGATCCACGCGTCCTCGTAACGGTGCCCGCCCAGGGCGACCAGGCCGGCCGCCCAGCTCGCCCGAGCCTTGATCACCACGACGTCGTCGGAGCCGAGCAGTTCCCGGCTCTGGCTGACCGCGGCGAGCGCGCGGGTGTCGTCGCCAAGCCAGGCGTAGGCGCGGGCCGTGGTGGTGGCGGCGTCCGCTGCGCCGATCCGCAGTCCAAGGTCCGTGCTGATCCGCAGGCCCAACTCCGCGTCGGCCAGCCCCTCCTGCAACTGCCCGGAACAGACCCGCACCAGACCTCGCTCGCGCAGCATCCACGACTCGTCGCCCGCGGCGCTGGCGCGGTGAAAATGGTCGACCCCCATGCTCCAGGTGTCCAAGGCGGTCGACAGGTCGTGCAGGGCCTCGGTCATGAACCCCACACCGACGATGATCTGTGGTCGGCTGGGCCGGTCGGTCTCGTCCACCAGGTAGGTGTCCTGGATGAAACCCGACAATCCAGGCAGGTGGGGCCGGGCCTGGGACGCGTTCTCGGCCGGGTGGAGCAGCACCCTGCCCATGAGGGCGAGGAGACCGCCGTTCCCGTCATCGGCCGCGTCCACCGCCTGCCGAAGCCGCTCCCGCTGGTCGTCCGGAAGCACGTACACCCACTGCCCGCAAGCCGCCGTGGCCAGCACGCGCAGCCGCTGCACCCCGTTGGCGTCACCGTGCGGGCCGGCCAGCCGGTCGACCAGGTCCAGCAGATCGTCGATGGTGTGCCCGGGGACGGCCGCGGTGCTGGTCAGCGCCACCTGGGTGAGCGCCAAGTCAGCGAGGACGGCCGGGTCGGTCGCGAGCGGCCGGGCCTGGCGGACGAGCAGCGCGCTGTCGCCCACCGCACCGGCCTGGCGAGCGATCTCCGCGGCGGCCGCGAGCCGGCGCCCCGCCTCGCCCGCGGCGGGGGAGAGGGCGGCGGCCCGCCGCAGCGCCGCGACGGCCTCGGCGAGCGCG
>NZ_JBEYYT010000680.1:0-3620 GCF_040645715.1 Spirillospora sp. NPDC046719
CCCGTCCCGGCGCCCGCGCCGGCGGTGGAGGAGACCGCGCCGCCGGTGGCGCCGGTGCCCGCCGCGGAGCCGGCCGGGCGGCCGCAGGGGCCGGCGGTGGCGCAGGCGTGGGCGCGGCTGCTCGCGGCGATGGTGGTGGTGATCGGGGTCGGCGTCGCGGTGATGATGCCGATCATGGGCCTGCTGCTGACACTCGTCGCGGTGACGGCGCTGCGGGCGGCGACGTCCGACACGGTCGCCGGGTGGGCGTCGGCCTTCGGACGGACGGCGCTGACCGTCCCGTACGCGGCGGTGCTGGCGGCGGCGGTGCCGCTCGGGCTGGCGGCGGCGTCGGTGATCGGCGGGGAGATCGACTCGCTGGGCGCCTGCGCGCTCGGCGCGGGGGCGGGGGCGGCGGTGCTGTGGACGGCGCCGGGCGTCAGCGCGCCGCGCCGGCAGCTGGAGCGGATGTTCATGGCGGTCGCGGGCAGCCCGCGGCGGATCGCGGTCGCGGGGGTGGCGCTGGGCGTGCTCGCGCTGGTCGCGGTGGTCGGGGCGATGTCGCTGATGCCGAGCTTCGCGCCGATGTACGGGCTGCAGAGCACGCTGGAGCGCTCGATGGACCGGCTGCAGAACGCCATGGACCGCGGGTGAGCGGTGCCCGCGTCACGCCGTCCGCTGGACGGGACGGGCCCGGCAAACCCGGTGGGCACGTGGGTAAGGTCTCACGAACTGGGATTTGCCAGTAGGCTACCGATGAGTAACATTTGTCGTGCACGGCCGAACCGGGGACCCGGCTCCGAAGCACGTTCGGGTGTTTGGCAGGCTGTGACAGCGAAACGCATGTCCGCGTCGACCCGTGTTGGGCGGCGCCCCTCTGTCCGCTTACCCCAGCGGCCAACTGAGTGCAGGGAGGTCGGCCACCGGCCATGAACATCGTCGTCCTGGTGAAGCAGGTTCCCGATACGGAGAGCCCGCGCAAGCTGAAGTCCGATGACAGCACGCTCGACCGCGCTGCCGCGGACGGTGTCATCAACGAGCTCGATGAGTACGCCATCGAAGAGGCGCTGCGCATCAAGGAGGCCCAGGGCGGCGAGGTGACCGTTCTGACCATGGGCCCGGACAAGGCCACCGACTCCATCCGCAAGTCGCTGGCGATGGGCGCCGACAAGGCCGTCCACCTCGTGGACGACGCCCTCGCCGGCTCCGACGCGCTGCAGACCTCCTACGCGATCCAGCAGGCCCTCGGCCGCACCGGCTTCGACCTGGTGATCCTCGGCTCGGAGTCGACGGACGCGCGCACCGGCGTGCTCGCCGCGATGCTCGCCGAGCGGCTCGGCGTGCCGCAGGTGTCGCTGGCCAACAAGGTCGAGATCGACGGCTCGTCCATCAAGGCGCAGCGCGTCACCGACTACGGCTTCGACCGCGTCGAGGCGACCCTGCCCGCGGTGGTCTCCGTGGTCGAGAAGATCAACGAGCCGCGCTACCCCTCGTTCAAGGGGATCATGGCGGCCAAGAAGAAGCCGGTCGAGACGCTCGGCATCGCCGACGCCGGCATCGACGCCGCGCAGGTCGGCCTGGCGAACGCGGCCACCGAGGTGGTCGACTTCGCCGAGGCCCCGCCGCGCGCGCAGGGTCAGATCGTCACCGACGAGGGCGACGGCGGCGCGAAGATCGCCGAGTTCCTCGCGTCGAAGAAGTTCGTCTGACCGAGGAAGGGGATTAGAACAATGGCTGAGATTCTCGTCCTCGTCGACCACGTCGACGGTGAGGTCAAGAAGGTCGCCCTCGAGCTGCTGACGCTGGCGAACAAGCTGGGCGAGGCCTCCGCGGTATGGATCGGCCCGGGCGCCGACGGTGCCAAGGACAAGCTCGGCGAGTACGGCGCCGCGAAGGTCTACGTCGCCGCCGACGAGGAGCTGACCTCCTACGTCGTCGCGCCGAAGGCCGCGCTGCTGGCGCAGCTCGTGGCCGACAAGTCGCCGGCCGCGGTGCTGGTCTCCGCGACCGCGGAGGGCAAGGAGATCGCGGGCCGCCTGGCGGTCAAGACCGGCTCCGGCGTGCTCACCGACGTGGTGGACGTCGCCGACGGCTTCGTCGCCGAGCACTCCATCTTCGGCGGCGGGATCATCGCGCACGCCAAGGTGAAGACCGGCACGCCGATCATCGCCGTGCGGCCGAACTCCGTCGCCCCCGAGGCGTCCCCGGCCACCCCGGCCGAGGAGGCGGTGTCGGTGACCCTGTCGGACGCCGACAAGGCCACGAAGATCGTGGAGAAGGTCGTCCAGGAGAAGGGCGAGCGCCCGGACCTGACCGAGGCCGCGATCGTGGTCTCCGGCGGCCGCGGCGTCGGCGGCGCCGAGAACTTCAAGATCATCGAGGGCCTGGCCGACTCGCTCGGCGCGGCCGTCGGCGCGTCCCGCGCCGCGACCGACGCCGGCTGGTACCCGCACTCGTTCCAGGTCGGCCAGACCGGCAAGACCGTGTCGCCGCAGCTGTACGTCGCGGTCGGCATCTCCGGCGCCATCCAGCACCGGGCCGGCATGCAGACCTCGAAGACCATCGTCGCCATCAACAAGGACCCCGAGGCGCCGATCTTCGAGCTCGTCGACTACGGCGTCGTGGGCGACCTGTTCCAGGTCGCGCCGCAGCTCACCGAAGAGATCAACAAGCGCAAGTGACCCCTCCCGGACGCCCCGTCCCCGGAACGCTCCGGGGGCGGGGCGTCCGGCGTGTCAGGAGCGCGCCGGCCGCGGGTACGGGACGGCCGCCAGCAGCTGCGGCTTGATCATGTCCTTGACCTCGGAGTAGGGGACGGTCGTGTCCTCCTCGCCGCACGCGGACGCGTAGCCGAGCAGCGCGCCGTAGAAGGCCACGCGCAGGCCGGCCGGCGTGAGCGCCATGCTGACGTCGCCCGTCCCGACGAACGCCGACGGGTTGTCGGTGCCGTGCGGCTGGATCGGCCCGGTCCCGGCGTCGACGTCGCTGTAGCAGTAGGTGCCGTGGGGCAGGTGCGCCTTGATCTTCCGGTCGAGCGGCGCGAGGCCCTGCTGCGTCGGGACGCGGAACAGGTCGAGCGGGCGGTAGGCGGCACCGGTCCGCAGGTCGACGGTCACGGCGGGCGAGTGGTCCCAGCCGGTTCCGCGCTCGCCCTGCAGGGAGACGGTGTACCAGACCGACAGCAGCCGGTCGCCGCGCATCAGGATCGCCGCCTTCACGACGTCGGTGTAGCCGCCCCTGCCGATCCCGGCGAGCCCCTTGCGGGTCTTGGCCCACCGCTCCTCGAGCGGCGCCCGCAGCGCCGCGTTGATCTTCCGGACGAGCGCGGGCCGCCCGCCCGTGACCGTGACGACCTGCCCCCGCGCCTGGAACGTCATCCCGCGGCCGAGGTCCTGCGGCGGTTCGTTCAGCGCGGCGAGCGCGGCCACGATCGGCTTCGGCTCCGGCTTGTCCTTCGCCTCCGCGACGTAGACGGCCGCGCCGGCGCCCGCCGCGACGACGGCGGCGCCGCCCGCGACCGCCGCGGCGCCCTTCGCGCCGAGCGCGCCGAGGACGCCCTTGCCGGCCGTGGCGGTCCCGGCCGTCCCGGCGCTCGCGCCGGATCCGCCGGCGGCGCCCGCGGCGCCCGCCGTGCCGGCCGC